>CAZHPX010000170.1:0-3833 GCA_964534785.1 uncultured Desulfobulbaceae bacterium
CAAGATGAGGGCCGCTGCGACTCATCCTGTCGCCCAATGTCTGGCCAAGCATGGAAAGCCGTTTTTTTATCATCGGCTCACCGCTGGTGGTTTCCATTCGTTCGGTCACCCTGACAAAAGATGATTCTATTTGTTCAAGAGCCTGCCTGGTCACAGAAACTGGGGTACCTTCCGGAAACTCCACGGTGGAGGTGAGTACAAAACCATCAATTTTGGGGAAAGCCTGAACTTTTATCAGACCGCTGTTGATTACTCCCATGGTTAGAATAAGCAGAGCAATGGCAATAGATAAAGCGATAAAGCGATAATGAAGAGCCGCATCAAGAAAACGACTGTATTTAATTTCAATAAACCGCTCCAGTCCCTGCTGCATGAACTGCTGAAATTTATGTGTCCAGCGGGCAATCAGCCATGTTGGCGATTTTTGCCGATTGAGCTCAGGCAGGTTACTGAGATGGGCAGGGAGCAGGAAAAGACATTCTACCAGGGAGATCAGCAGGCAGGCAATGACCACAACCGGGAGAATAGCAATAAATTTACCGATCACACCGCCAATAAAGGCAAGGGGAATAAAGGCAACAATCGAGGTGGTGACAGCAGCCGTTACCGGCAGACCTATTTCAAAAACACCGTCAACCGCTGCCTGCAGGGGCGGTTTTCCCTGTTGCCTCTGGAAATAAATGGACTCGCCGACCACGATGGCATTGTCCACGACAATACCCAGTACCATGATAAAACCAAACAGGGAAATCATGTTGATGGTTTCCCCCATTCCCCAGAGGAGGACAAGTCCACCGGCAAGAGAGATGGGAATACCAAGACCTGCCCAGAATGAAAGGCGAAGATCAAGAAAAACCCAGAGCAGGAAAAAAACCAGTCCCAGGCCGATAATACCATTGCGGCTGAGCAGGTCGATCCGTGCCTTGAGCGATTTTGTATGGTCATAAAAATCAGTCAGAAAAACATCAGGAGGCAATTGCTGCTGTTTTTCACTGATAAATTGACTGACCTGATCTGCAATGTTCAGGGAATCTTCGTCAGCGGTTTTAAAAATCATGACAAAAATTGCCGGAACTCCGTCTATAAGGGCGAGGATTGGGTCTTCTGTAAAGCCGTCTTTTATATGGGCAATCCGTCCCAGCGGAACTAATCCACCATTAGGGGTGGTAATGACAATGATCTCGGCTAACTCTTCACCGCTGTATTTGCGGCCAATGGTTCGTACTCTGATCTCTTCACCACTGGTTCGGATGGTTCCACCGTGGAGATTAAGAATGGATTCGCGAATTTCCCGGGCTGCCCCGGCAAGGGTCAGGTTAAATTTCTGCAACTGTTTTTCAGAAATTTCTATGGAAATTTCATAATCACGACTGCCAAATACCTCTACCTGGGAGATTCCATCCATCTGCTTAAGCTCGGCCCTGATTTTATTGGCCTGGGTTTTCAGTTGTTTTTCAGAAAGATTGCCGGAAAGAGAGAGCATCATTACTGAGTTTCTGAACAAAATTTCCGTAATTACAGGTTGCTCGGCATCCTCCGGGAAGGTGGAGATGGCATCTATCCTGGCTTTTATCTGGTCAAGAACATCACCTGTCTCATGGCTGCTCAGTATTTCAACGGTCAACACAGCCATGTTTTCTGAAGAGTTGCTGGTATATTGCTTGATACCTTCAATTGTTTCCAGAGCATCCTCAATTTTCAGGCTGATTCCCTCTTCAACCTCTTCAGGGTCTGCTCCCGGATAGGCGACCTGGATGGAAATCATATCTACAGAAAACTGCGGGAAGCTTTCCCTGAGCATATTCATTGCCGCTAATCCGCCGGCAAAGAAGATCATTAAAATGACAATATTGGCAAAAACAGTGTTTGCGGCAAAAGCTGCCAGTATTTTCTTCATGGCCGATCCTGTTTGACAATCCGGACAAGAGATTTTTCCATCGGATTTTCCAGACGGGTTATGATAACCATGTCACCGGGTGCAAGACCTCCATTAATAATTGCTGTTTCTCCCTCTTGATAAATAACTTCAACTTTGCGTCTGTAAAGCCGGTTATCCTCAACAATAAAGACAGTACCAGTAAAACTGACCGCCTGGCGGGGAATTACAAATACATGGTCAAGGGTCCGACCGGGAATTGTAACCCTGGTGAACATGCCTTCAATCAGGGGTGTGGAAGGTTTCAGGGACTTGTTCAGGGACACAGCCACCTGGATCATTCTGGTTTTTGGATCATAACGGGTAATTCGATCCAGTATCCCTGTTCCCTGCACGCTCTGCTCTTCGCTCCAGGTAATTCTGCAGTAAACCGGCTGCAAAGGGGGAAACCAGCCGGTGTGTGTATTCATTTCCTGCGGGTCATCATTGAAGACGAGCCAGCGGGTGGCCTCCCGGCTGTCCATGGGGACGATTACTTCCAGGGATTGATCGTTTATCAGGGTTATCAAGTTCTTACCGGGCGTGACAAACTCATAAAGATGGGCTGTAACCTCGCCAACTCTGCCCGTAAATGGTGCCATGATTATGCTGCGTTCAAGTTTTATCCTTGCCCGTTCTCCGCTCAGGATAACCTGTTGCAACTGGTTTTTGATATTATTCAAGGCTGATTCAGTTTTTTCCAACTGGCTGAGACTGCCAACCCCTTTATTTTTATACAGATTTGAGATGCGCTTCAATTCCGCTCCGGCAATTTCCAGATCACGCCTGAGAATGGTTTCCCTTGCCTCAGCAGTGGTCAAATCCATGAGATGATTCCGCTGATCAATTTTAAAGAGAACTGTTCCCTGTTCAACAATCCGGCCTGTTTCAAGATTGTTATGCCTGAAGATGATTCTGCCGCTCACTTCAGATGATAGAACAGCCCTTGTCCGGGCGGTAATTTCACCAAAACCGTGTAAACTTACCTCATAGCTCTGCGGCTGTACTGTTATGACTTGAACCGGCAGAGTAATTTCTTTTATTTCCCTGACAACGGGTGGTTTTTTAAGATTGCTTAAAAAAACAAAACCAATCAGGGCCGCACCAATAATCAGCAGGCAGAGAAACAACCGCCACCAAGGCAGCGGCTTATTTTTTTCTTGTCTCATCCTGTTCTCCCTGCCTGATTTTTTTTCGCAAAACCTGTTCAACCTGGGTCAATACCTCAACCCACTTCTTAGTTGTATCTTCTCCCACCTCTTCGATAAACTCGACAAACCCGTTAAGAATTTTCTCTTCAACAGCGGCAAAGTGATGGGCCTCGTCACTGCTCATTTTCAGAACCACCTTACGACGGTCTTGAGAAGAACGCTTGCGGACAAGCATTCCTCTTTCCACAAGTCTCTCCACCATGGCTGATACCGAAGGGGGCGAGACCCCAAGCTGAATGGCAAGTTCTCCGCCGGTAATTTCACCGCTGCTCTGGACAATCATCAGCAGATTAAACTGGGCAAGCGGGAGGTCAGCACATCGGTATCTCTGCGCTTTGCTTTCCATTCTGGCAAGGCTTGAAAAAATGTGGCGGCGGAGCAGTTTGCCGGTGGTGAATATATAACGGGCCTGTTCAATGGTTTTTTGATTACTCAAATCAATGCCTCTAATGGTATTTGTTTAGCTGCAGCCCTGATTATTTGTATTTGCATATTCACGAAATATACTTAACTATCCTAATAATTACTATATCTAAGCAAAGTCAAGGTTTTTTTATTGCTGGAGAATATTTATCTAAAATGGTAATGTGAGTGTGGTGAACGGTTACATTTCGTTTTTATATTGCACCCGATGATGCTCGCATCAAGCTAAAGCGGTTAACCCCAATTTTAGGGCCACCCTCTTAAGTGGAATTTGCATTCCAAAA
>CAZHPX010000171.1:0-3810 GCA_964534785.1 uncultured Desulfobulbaceae bacterium
ATTCAAGGTTGAAAGCCTCATGGTTTAACAGCTTTCAGATAAACCCGCCATGGGGCGGGATATCCTTCCACTGTTTTATCAGGATCAACAGAATCAATAAAATCCTCATATGATTCAAAAAGCATCCATTTTGTCCGCCGCTGCTCCAGATTACTCATAGGATGGGTACAAAACATGCTGATATCAATAAAACCGCAACGGCTCAACCAGTTTTTCAGGCAGCTTGCCGTGGGAACAAACCAGGTGCCCGGCACCTTGGCATAGGTTTTTTCGGGAAACAGGGCAATTGAGGACTCCCCGGGAATGGCCTGTGACTCAATAATCAGGGTTCCGCCCGGTTTCAGGGAGGCCTGGACCTCCCTGAGAGCATCTATGGGTGATTGACGATGATAGAGAATGCCAAGGCATAAGATAATATCAAAGCATTCAGGGAGCAGATTCAGATGCTCTATACCAAGCAGCTCAATACGAAGATTATTACAACCGGCGAAACTGTTTAAAGTTCTAAAGGTAAAGTAATGGTGAAGATATGGTTCCAGGCCAAGGATAAATTCCGGTTTATGGTGAGCCATGCGAAACATATAGTAACCGTTATTGCAACCGATATCTGCGATTATCTTCCCCTTAAGATCAGGGAGTTGGGGCACGATTCGGTTCCATTTACGCTGGCTGCACCATTCAGCATCAATATCAATACCAAACACCTTAAACGGGCCTTTTCGCCAGGGCATAAACCCTTCCATGGCTCTGAGTACCTGTTTATGCTCATCAGGACTGATATCTTCTCTATCACCGATGATGACGGTATCTTTTGAAAAATCACAGCGGCCTGCCCGCATATGCCTGACAGCGGCAAAAGGCTGCCGATAACGGAGAAATCCCTTTTTGTTCTGATTGACCCAGTCCTTTTTTTCTGCAAGCAGACGGTTTAACTTATCAAGTCTTGCCATGGGAAAGATTGTGGAATAATTCATTGTTGTTATTTTTTAACTGCAACAAAGGAGGCAAAATTGAACCATTTGGAGAATATTTCCACTTCTGTAAACCCCGCCTGCCTTAATATTTCTATATTTTCAGTAACGGTAAAAGGCACCAGAATATTTTCCAGGGCTTCCCGTTTTCGGGATATTTCGAGTTCAGAGTATCCCTGCTCCCGTTTAAATTCGTGATGAATATCAATAAATCTCCGCCCTAATGTTCCTGCAGCAAGGACTTTTTCAGTGATAATCAGCATACCGCCGGCCGAAAGCTCATCATATAACCTGCTGACAAGAGACTGACGGATGACCGGGCGAATAAACTGAAGTGCATAATTGCAAATGATGATATCGGCACCAGGCAGAGGAGCGACGGTTATGTCCCCTTCCCTGAAAATAATCCTGCCTGCCCCGGAAAACATGGCAACCTTGCGTCTGGCCGTGTCAAGCATGGCAGGTGAACTGTCGATGCCGATAAGGGTTATTTCCTGACCGGCAATTCTGCGATCAATTTCCAGAAGAGTGGTTCCTGTGGAACATCCCAGATCATATACCGTTGCCCGTGTTTGCTGTCTTGTTGCAAGCAGCCTTACGACGGCATCAATAACAGTATTATACAGAGGTACCGAGCGGTTGACCATGTCATCAAAAACATCAGCTACCTGATTATTGAATATGAAATCATTACCCTGTGCTGCCTGCTTGTAAATAGTATCTTTGCTCATATCTTTTTCTGTAAAATAAAACGAATAAGTTGACAAGTATGGATAAGTGAAGCATCATATTACAGCTTGTGATGTTAATACAGTTTACATTTCCCGCAAACGAGAAAAAATGGTCAATATTCAGGTTGCTGTTAGATAATAACTATCTCCATAACATAAGCGTTCATCAGCACCTGTGGGGTGAACGCTTACTCCATAACAACTCCTGAGTGCTGGTTGAACATTTATAAAAAATATACACTATTTCTATGAGTCCAGACAATATTCATTTTGATGAGATTTTCAGCAAGTACCGTTCCGATCCTTATAATTATGTGGATATGTATGCCATACATGCCGGGACTGTTCGTTTTATAGTGGAAAAAGAAGAGGAGGTACTGGGGGTAAGCGGGGCGTGGAATCATGTCCCCGGCACACCTCTTTACGAGATTACAAGGGAACGAAATCCCAAACTGATTACTTCAAAGACCAACGGTACGGTTTCTTACCTTGACAGGGAACTGGATAATCAATTTGTTGAAGCCGGAACCAGATTGATGACCATTCGTCATCCCCTGAAAAAGAAAGAGGTTATAGAGGCCATTCTCCAGGAGGTGCTTTATCTTTTTCCAGCACCGGAGAGAGCCCGTTATTTTTTTTCAATGGATATTCAGGCAAAAATTGAGCAAAAAGGGATTCGTTCAATTTTTATCAGCCCGGGCGATGAAATAATCACCATGTCCCTGATGAAAAGGGATACTCCGGTTTATTATGACGGAGAAGCGGGAATACTTCATTCCGTGTATTTTGATCCCGGTGAAAGTGTCAATAAAGGGGTAGCTCTTATCGGGGTATGTCCTGAGGAAAGGGTTGCTGTGGTTCAGAAAATTATTGACCGGGTCAAGGCTGAATGGGAATCATAACCAGGGAGTTTTTATTTTCAGATATGATATACGAGCTCTGATAATTAATGTTTTCCCATCATTCTATTTGCAGGCTTGCCAGAAAACAGACAGGCTCTTATCCTTATGACAGTACTGCAACAGCAAGAATTCTCTGCTATGGTACACCGGTGGGGAACTGCATTGAACATCATTCCCGTCTGGAACGCTGCATGGGTCGTTTGCGTGTACTGCTTGCCGAAAATGATAAAGGACATGGTTCTTTATCCACCGGAACCGTAGTTCGTGCCGACACCTTAAATTGCTCTGCCGGTCGTTTCCAGCGAAGCTGGCATGCCCCGCCCGGCGGTCTTTATCTTGCCATGGCCTGGGCAGATACTCTTCTGCCTGATTTCAGTCGTCTGCTTCCCCTTGCCATTGGTATTGCCTGTTGTGAACTTGTTGCCGATATGGGTGTGCCTGCCCGCTTGAAATGGGTTAATGATGTTCTTGTCCGGGGGAGAAAAATTGCCGGGGTGTTAGGCGAAACAGTTATAAGCGGCTGTGGGGAACGATATCATCTGATAGGGATTGGTATAAATATAAATAACCGGGAGTTCCCGCCGGAACTTGAAAACATTGCCACCAGTCTTGGTTTGGAAAACGGACAAGTGTATGATATGGATGATGTATGTCATAACCTGTTAGCCAGGCTGCAATGGAACATCGGTCTTCTTTACTATGGGGAAGAACTTTTCCTGGCAGCAGATGAGGACGAAAGAGTCCGTATGGATAACCCGGTTGTCCTGCGTTGGCGTTCCCTGAGCGATACCCTGGGAAGAAGGGTGCTTTACGGGTATGATGTCCAGTTAAAACCACTTTACAGGGCCAGGGCACTGAATATTGATGGAAATGGCTCGTTAAGCATGGAGCTTGATGATGGGAGCCGGATTATTGAATCGTCCGGTGAAATTGTTTATCTGTAAATGGCTGTTAATTTCCAGGTAAACAATTTACAATGCAGTGGTTTTGATAGTTCTTCAGCATAAGCCGAACATTTACGTTTATTTGCATATCGGGATCATGCATTTTAACTTCGACTTCAGTATTTGAGTATTTGACATTCAATCTGCCCACAGGGTATCATGTTTCAGGATGTTGATGGAGTGCGGGCGGCGGGGAATCATCGGTGTTGGTGTTTTGCGGGGCCAAAGCCCCGGTTCCGGCGTGCAATGTAAGTAATGGTTT
>CAZHPX010000172.1:0-3783 GCA_964534785.1 uncultured Desulfobulbaceae bacterium
AAGGTGTGAGGATACCCACTCCCGAAATATTGCCCGTTAATACATGGCCATGGATCCTGGCACGGTAACCAAAACAATCAAGGGTATCCCCACAAAAGAACCGGCTTTCGGTCTGGATGCTCTCTGGATTACTGAGGATAAACGGGAACATGCCCAGATAGCAGGATATACGGTGGTGGACTGCACCACGGTTATGGCTACCCATTTCAGCGAAATAATCAAACAACATGCCCATGAGCTGCTTGGCCGTCAGGAAACCCAGAATCTTATTGATAATCTAGCCAAAACATATCCTAAACTTGTTGAGGAACTAATTCCAAACATCCTTAATCTCGGCTCAATTATGCGGGTTTTGCAGAATCTGCTCGGAGAGGGAATATCCATCCGGGATTTGCGATCCATTCTGGAAACCATGGCTGACTATACGCCCGTGACCCAGGACACCGATATACTGACTGAATATGTCCGTCACGCCCTGTCCCGAACAATTTCAGCTGCCCATGTCCAGCCGGACGGTGTTATTCCTGTGATTACCATGGATAATAGCGTGGAAGAGATAATTCAAAACGCCATACAACATCGTGAACATGGCAGTCATCTTGCTCTGGACCCGCAAAAAGCCCAGAGGATTATTGACAGCCTCGCTGGTCTGATATCCGGATTTGCCAGTGGTCAGCAGCCGGCATTACTGGTAAGTCCACAGATCCGTCCCCATGTCCGCAGGCTGATGGAACGTTATTTCCCCAACCTGACGGTGCTTTCCCACAACGAAATAGCAGCCGGCATGAAAATACAATCTATTGGCACGGTGATCATCAATGCAGGTTAAAGTTTTTGAGGCTCCAGACATGACCAGCGGTTTAAAAATGGTCAAAGAGGCTCTTGGCCCGGATGCACTTATTCTTTCCACCAGAACCCTGCGTAACGGAAAACTTGGAGTTCTCGGCAAAGCAACCTTAGAAATAACCGCAGCCATTGATCTTGAATGGCAGGAAAAAGCTGTTCACCCTTCCCTGCAATCCAGACCAGCCCCCCGCAGATATGAGAACAAAAAAGAAAAAATAACTTACCAGGATATCCGGGCAGCAAAAGACACCGCCGGAGCGGTTTATCCTGAACATAAAAAACAGCAATATTTGCAGAACGAAGAAGCAGATAACATAAAATTACAGGATGATATCAGTGAACTGCGGACAATGGTCAACTCGCTGTCTCAAAAACTGAACAACCATGCCCGGACTCAACCGGAATTAGAACCATGCAGACAAAGACAACAAAATTTCACTGCTCTAATCACGCCGAAAACAAAAACAGAAAATTCGGTCAACCAATTGCTCATATCCTGCGGACTGAACCCGCAAATGGCTGAGATAGTCACCCGCTTCACAAAAGATGCCTTCACCCCTGATCTGGATGATATTGATCCGGTCGCAATCCTGACTGATGCCATAGCCCGTCTTTTCACCGTAAACAAGCCGCTTGCCACCCGCCTGACCCGGCAGAAACGGATATGCCTGATTGGGCCGACCGGAGTTGGCAAGACCACCACCATTGCTAAACTGGCTGCCGGTTACCTGAACCGTTTTGGCGGAAAGACCGCCCTGATCACTGTAGATACTTATCGTATCGCCGCAGTAGAGCAGTTAAAAGTTTATGGAGAAATAATGGACATGGCGGTTGAGGTGGTTATCAGGCCGGAAGACATGAACAAAACACTGGAAAGACATAGCGACTGTGAGTTGATTCTTATAGATACTGCGGGACGCAGCCCTGAGAACTCGTTTGATATCAAGGAAATGGCAGCTTTTTTCCGCCCGGAATACAATTTTGAACATCATCTCATGCTTGCTGCCACCAGCAGAGAACAGGAATTGGAAAGGGTTATCGAGAGTTTTTCCTGTCTTGGCATAGATAATTTTATTTTCAGTAAAATAGATGAGTGCAGCCAACTCGGTGTACTCTTAAATATTCATTACCTTAACGATAAACCAATATCATTTTTAACCAACGGCCAACGGGTACCGGAAGACATCATCGGACCAACCGAAAAGAAGATCGCAGAACTTATAATAAACAAGTGCAGGATTTAGGTGCAAATAAACATATACAGGACTTAAAGAAAATGGTTGAACAGGAAATACTCCCCACAGACCAGGCTGATACCCTCCGAACAATGAACAATATTAATAATAACCTGGATAACGAAAAACTGCCTGCCACCCGGGTTTTCTCTATTACCAGCGGCAAAGGCGGGGTTGGTAAAACAGCCATGGTAGCCAATATGGCTGTACTTCTGGCCAGAGCCGGAAAACGGGTGCTTATCCTTGATGCTGACCTGGGACTTGCCAATATAGATGTGGTTTTCGGTCTTGCTCCAACCCATAACCTAAACCATTTCTTTGCCGGATATATCAGTCTTCAGGAGACCCTGGTGGATGGTCCGTCAGGGATCAAGATCCTGCCGGCCGGTTCGGGGGTACAGAGGTTCACCCGCCTGGGTATTCAACAAAAACATCGACTCCTTGAAGCTCTGGACTCCATGCACAACGATTTTGACTTTGTCCTGATTGATACCGAGGCCGGAATATCTGAAAATGTAACCTACTTCAACACCGCAGCCCAGGAAATACTGGTGGTGACAACCCCTGATCCCACGGCCATAACCGATGCTTATGCCCTGATGAAACTGCTTTCCAACCAGTACCATGAAAAACACTTCAACCTTATAGTCAACTTCATCAAAGACGAGGAAGAAGCCCTTGATGTCTACCGCAAGCTGACCATGGTGGCGAGCCGTTATCTTGATATTTCCATAGATTACATGGGATCGATTCCAAGGGATAAACAGATGATTGATGCTATCAGAAAACAACAGGTCATGGTTCAGTTGTTTCCGGACTCAAAAACCAGCCTGGCCTTTGAATCCCTGGCCGATGTCCTGCTGCAGGAGCCCAAATCTCTCACAGCCAAAGGATCAATACAGTTTTTCTGGAAACGCCTCCTCGATTTAGGCAATAAAAAATAACCGGACAGAAACCATTATGTATCCGTCAGTGCCGCCAATTGATGACCGGTCCCAGTTGATCAGGGAACATATGCCCATGGTTGATATTATCGTTCAGCGTATGGTGCCTCAGGTTCCCTCTTTCATGACCAGAGATGACATGACCAGTGCCGCCATGGAAGGGTTATTTGATGCTGCCAATAAATACGACCCGGCAAAAGGTGCCGGATTCAAGACCTTTGCCGAGTACCGTATCCGGGGATCAATTTTTGACGAAATGCGTAAATTAGACTGGTTTTCCAGATCAATGAGAGAAAAATATAATCAACTCACCAGAACCATGCTTGAGCTTGAACGAAAGCTTGGCCAATCTCCAGGTGAAGATGAAATGGCAGAGGCCATGGATATGAGCATTGACCAGTATCATGATTTATTGACAAAGGTTTCTCATCTTGGTTGCGTCAGTCTCAATGAAACCCTGGATCATAGCAGTGAAGGGAAAAGCTTTCTTGACAGTCTTGAGGACAGAGGATGTCCAACTCCACTGGAATTGATTGAGAACCAGGAATTAGCCGGTATAATTGCAGGAATACTCGAAAAAATATCTGAAAAAGAAAGGATGGTAATAGCTCTTTATTATTATGAAGAACTGACCCAGAGAGAAATTGCAGAGATAATTGGCGTTACCGAGGGCAGGGTTTCCCAGTTGCACAGTCAGGCTCTGCTGAAGATAAAAATCAAAATGGTCAGTGCCGGTCTTGACAGCAGAGCATTATTAT
>CAZHPX010000173.1:0-3773 GCA_964534785.1 uncultured Desulfobulbaceae bacterium
CACGTCTGCAGGCCAGGCCAGGGATGTTGTTGCCGGGGATGATGTTGACGGAATCGTTTTATTTAAACCTTATCAATATCGCTGGTTAGTGGTAAGAAGGTAATCCGGCACTCACCGATCATCGAAAGGCAATATTTAATAAACTGGTGAGTGCCGGATGGTGAGTGCCGGATTATATTTAAAGGGGGAAATAATGGTTACCATAACCTCTCAATCTTTTATCCAGATCACTGAACATCGTCCCTGGGGGAGCTTTACCGTCCTTGTCGATGACGATGATCATAAGGTGAAACGAATTGTCGTAAAGCCTGGGCAGAGATTATCCCTGCAGAGACATAAACTGCGCCGGGAACACTGGTTTGTGATTTCCGGCAAAGCACTGGTTACTCTTAACAGTGGAAAACTCTCACTATCATCCGGTTGTTCCGTGGATATTGGCACAGGAGTCATTCATCGGGTGGAGAATAGAGAAAAAGAGGAACTGGTTTTTATTGAAATACAGTTGGGGGAATATTTTGGTGAAGATGATATCGAGAGGCTGGAAGATGATTATGGCAGGTAAGGGGGAGAGATGAAAAATGAATAATGTTGAGCTGGAAAAGATTATAGCCCGCGGCCATGGTTTAACCGCCGAGCTGGAAGCGTATCGGGAGATGCTGCTTGCCAATGTGGTCATGATCAGTGAAATTCCCGCCCCAACCTTTGCGGAAAAAGAGCGGATTCATTTTTTTCAGCAACGACTTGTCGAGGAGGGGCTGCATTCCATTTCCATAGATGAGCTTGGCAATGGAGTGGGGATTCTGCCGGGCCGAGAAGGTAAGCAGACCGTTCTGGTAACTGCCCATGCCGATACACCCTTTCCTGTAACCCACAATCACTCCTGTACCTTGGCGAGAGACCGTATTTATGGACCGGGAATAGCGGATAACTCTCTTGGTCTTGCTGTATTAGCGACCTTGCCGATTATTCTTACCGGCCTGGGTATCCGTCTGAAGAATGATCTGCTTCTCCTGGCCTCCACTACCAGTCTTGGGCATGGTAACCAGCGGGGGTTGCGTTTTTTTCTGGGAAACAAAAAGAGAGACATTGCTGCCGGGGTCTCTGTGGAAGGAGCACCTCTTGGCCGGCTTCATTATCGTTCTATGGCGTCACTGGGCGGAAAGATTAACTGTCATGTTAACCGCAGGGTAAACCAGAAAAGTGCTATTGAGGTCATGAACCGGGTTATGAATCGGCTGACTGAGATTAGAACTGATTCCAGACAGCATGTCGATTTGATTTTCGGTGAAATTTCCGGTGGTGCTTCTTATAAAGTTCCGGCCAGGAACACCGGTCTATCGTTCCAGTTGCGCGGCGATATGGATGAAAATGTGGCGGCAACCAAAAACAGGATTACAGCTATTCTTGATGATGAAAGCAGGGAAGCCGGGGTTTCCTGTCATCTGGAGGACATTGCCAGTACCAGGGCAGGGGGGCTGGATTCTGACTATCCCCTTGTTCTGTTGACCAGAAAAATCATGGCCGGACTTGACATTCAACCAAGGGAATCTATTTATTCAGCTGTGGTTTCAGGGTTTGTTGAGCATGATGTTCCTTCGGTCTGTCTTGGTATTACTGATGCGGATAATATTAATTATGCAGACGAATTTGTGGAAATTGAACCGATCCTGACCGGGGTGGCCCAGTTGATCGGGGTTCTCATGGCAATTGACGGAGGATTTTATGCTTAATATTGATAACTGGCTTAAATCCAACACCTTTCATCATTCCCAATTTTGGGATATTCTTCATCTGATTGAGGAAAAAGAGAAAAAAGGATTGACCATCTCTTTATGTATTCCTACTTTGAATGAAGAGAAAACCATTGGTAAAGAGGTGGTTCTCTTTAAGTCGGAGTTGCAGGATCGTTATCCGCTTCTTGATGAGATTGCGGTGATTGATTCCGGTTCCACGGATCGAACCCTTGAGGTAGCTTCTTCCTTTGGTGCTGATGTTTATCTTTCCGCTGATATTTTACCGGAGATGGGATTAAAGCGGGGCAAAGGGGAAAACCTATGGAAGGCTCTTTACCAGTTAAAGGGGGATATAATTGTTTATGTTGATGCGGATATCAAAAATATTCATCCCCGCTTTGTTTACGGTCTGGTTGCTCCTCTTCTCCAGCGGGACGATATCAAATATGTCAAAGCATTTTACGACCGTCCTCTTGCCCTGTCCAGGGAAATCCGCCCATCCGGCGGCGGCAGGGTAACCGAGATCCTGGTGAGACCTCTCTTTTCCCTCTTTTTCCCTGAGCTGACCGCAATTATCCAACCCCTGTCCGGTGAATATGCAGTACGACGGGGGGTTCTGGAAAAGATACCCTTCCCGGTTGGTTACGGAGTGGAGACTTCCAACCTGATTGATGTATATTTTGAACATGGTCTTGATGCCTTTGCCCAGACTGATCTGGACAAAAGGATACACAGACATCAGGAAACCCGTGATCTTGGTAAGATGTCGTTTGGCATTCTTCGGGCTTTTTTTAAACGGTTAAAGGCAAGAGGAATCGTCGGTGAGCTTCCTGAATTGACCGCCAGTTTACGCCAGTTTCAGGCTGTTGAGAGTCAGTATGAACAGGTTATTCACGAAATTTATGAAGAAGAAAGACCTCCCATGATTGAACTGGCAGCCTACCGGGAAAAGTATGGACTTGACGGGGACGGTTGACAATATGGAGCGAACAGGGGAAATAATGTTCTTTACAATGATGGATTCGTAAAAAAAATAAAACCGGCAGGCTTGTGCCTGATTATTTAAGGAAGTTATGTATATCAGGGTTGCGAGAATTGGACTTTTTATGATTCCATCAAAAATGAATAAACCAGCGAAGAAAGTAGCGGTCAGGCACATGACCGAATTCGGAATTCCCGTTGCCATAATAGATGAAAGCACCGCCGCTGAGGGTCATATCGTCACCCAGACTGTATTCTACGGATGGGGCGATGAATCCTGAGTGATCGTCCTCGTTTACAACTATCAGCAGGTAACAGAGCCAAAGCATGCCGGGCTGGTAACTTACCTGCCCGCCGAGGTAGTCGTTATGGGTATTACCGGAATATTTATATTCAGCAAGTATGCTCAGGGAGTTGGGAAAACCGTACTCGGCTCCGATAATATATTTGAAGTAATGTTCACCGGTTGTTCTGTTATGGAAACGGCCTCCTTCACTGCGCAATGCAATTCCGCTTTCCAATAACTGTCCTTCAAGTTCCCAGCCGATAAGGTCTATGCCGCTGTTATCGTCTCGTCCTCCAACTATAGCTATATCAGCACCGGCATATTCAAGGTATCCTTTTAAGCGTACCACTCCCTTGTTTCTCGCTATGGTTATGTCAATATTAGACAGTTTGCCAAGGGCGTATTCATAGCGGATAGAGTTGCTTCCTGTGCGTTCATCCGGTTCAATCTGCTCGATGTTAACAGGATTAAATACATCAATCGGGTTCCATATCCGACCTACCCCCAGAGGAATACGCTGTTTACCAAATGACCAGAAATGGGTCATCCCCCGATACTGCAGATAGGCCCGGTAGATTGTTGTTTTGTTTTGCAGGTTAGAAGGTGTTGTGGTGTACAGGGTTTTGTTATCGATAATCAGCCTGGCGAAGAGTTCTGTATATTGTTCATGTTCAAGAGTCAGGTTTCCACGCAACCGATTAAAACCAGTGGTCTGATATAATTCCTGATATCCGGCTATAAATGTGTTTTCGATAAAAAGATCAGGGGAAACA
>CAZHPX010000174.1:0-3752 GCA_964534785.1 uncultured Desulfobulbaceae bacterium
ACAAGACATGCTGTCTGTAATCTCCCTGATTCTTTTTTCAAACTTTTTGCCCGGAGTACCGGTAATAATATGGACAGGTAACATGTCCACCGAGACCAGGAACTCTGTCATGGCAATGATCTGATCAGGATCCCCGGCAATAGCCACTTTTTTATGGTAAAAATACTGGTGCATATCGGCAATCAGATCCACCAATTGCCCTCTCTCAGCAACAAGTGTTTCGGGAACATTAACCCCGGCAAGGTTATGAAGAGCGTCAATAAACCGATCTGTTGCGGCAAGCCCAAAGGGCATATCGAGAACCTTGCAGGGAACTTTATGTTTTTTGTCCAGTTCCCGGGCAGCATCAGCCGAACACCATTCGCCAAGGGCAATGGTTCCCATGGAATCAGCAGTTGATTTCAAATCTTCAACCGTGGTACCGCCATCGGGATACATTTTGTATTCACCGGTTAAAGGTGCGTTCAGTACACCTGAGGTATCGGGGAAGAGGATGGTTTTTACTGAGAGCATCTTGCAGTAGCGTTTTATCTCTTCCATGTCGCAGGGTTCTACCCAGCCGGGAATGATATTTACCTTGCCGTTTTTTCTGCCGGTTGGTTCAGCAAATCCGGTCATCGCCTTGACCATGTTGGAAAATCCGGTTACATGGGAACCTACATAACTAGGTGTAGCTGCCCCTATAACATATTTCCCCTCAGGGATTTTCCCCTCAGTCTGGGCTTTTTTTATGATCTGGGGGAGATCGTCACCAATGGTTTCTGATAAACAAGTGGTGTGAACCGCAATGACCGTGGGATTATAAACAGTGAAAATATTATTTATCGCCTGGAGCAGGTTTGCCTGGCCGCCAAACACCGACGCACCCTCTGTAAAAGCACTTGTCGATGCGGAAACCGGTTCTTTGTAATGTCTGGTTAAGGCAGTACGGTGGTAAGAGCAGCATCCCTGGGAACCGTGGCTGTGGGGCAGGCCCCCATGGATACCAAGGGATGCGTACATTGCCCCAACCGGCTGGCAGGTTTTGGCGGGATTTATAGTAAGTGCCTTTCTTACATTTATTTCTTTTGGTGTATGTCGTAACAACATTTTATTTTCTCCTTTCCAGTTGTTTCTTTACTGTCCGGTTATTCCCAGCCATATGTTGCGGAAAGTTGCGGTGTATCCTGCCATGGAGCCTTTATAAGATTCCAGACCCTGCTGTTTACCAACCGATCTATTTCGGTGTAAAAATTGATCGCACCTTTGAATCCGGCATAAGGACCGCCATAATCATAGCTGTGAAGCTGTTTCAGGGGAATACCCGTTTTTTGAACTGTAAATTTTTCTTTAATACCGGCACAGACGAGGTCGGGTTTCATGATCTCGATAAGCTTTTCAGTTTCATACTGGCTTGGGTCATCAATGACGATAGCGTCATCCTTCATGTCCGGCATCATCCCGTCATATTTTTTGAATATTACTGATCCACTATCCTCAAGAGCCTGTAACTGCTCCTCGCTTTTACGGGGGTTAAAGCGGGTCTCGTCCGGGTCAACATGAATATCTTCAATATTACGGCTGTCCGCATCCACTTTGATTGTATCAAGAACCCGTCGTCCCTCGTAATCATCACGATGACCAAACTCATATCCGGCTGCTATCACCTCCATGCCAAGCTCTTTAAACAGCTCCTGGTAATGATGTGATCTGGAACCGCCGACAAAGATCATGGTGGTCTTCCCTTCGGTGCGCGGGAAGACATCATCAAGAACAGCTTTGACCTCAATCATCTCTTCAGCTATAACCTCTTCAATCCGGTCGATTAAATCCTGGTCTTCAAAATAGGCCCCGATTTTTCGCAAACTCTTGGCTGCGGCTTCTGCCCCGATAAAGTTTATTTTTATCCAGGGAATCCCAAATTTTGTCTCTAGCATGTCTGCCACATAATTGACCGAGCGGTGACACATTACCAGGCTTAAGTCGGCCTGATGACAGGTGGTGTAATCGTTGTAGGTTGAGTTGCCGGAAAAGGTGAAAAGGTTGGTGATCCCACATTTTTCAAGGATTCTGTCTATTTCAAAACCATCACCGCCGATGTTGTATTCACCCAGCAGGTTGATCTTGTATTTACCCGTTCTCGGGGTATCATTTTCGCCGACAACATGGGTGAAAATCTGATTGTTGGCAATATGATGACCGGCAGATTGGGAGACACCCTTGTAGCCTTCGCAACTAAAGGCAAAGACATTGCAGTCACCGAACTTTTCCTTCATAAGGCGGGAAACGGTATGGATATCATCACCAATCAACCCTACTGGACAGGTGGAAAAAACCCCAATTGCCTTGGGATGAAAAAGGTCATAAATTTCCTGGATAGCCTGCTCCAGTTTCTTTTCCCCACCAAAGATAATGTCGGAATCCTGCATATCGGTGGAGAAACAGTAGGGAATATAATTTTCTTCATCCGGTTTGGGACCGGTCTGGTTACGGCGGGTCAGCCAGGCATAAAAGCTGCAACCAATGGGACCATGAACCAGGTTTATAACATCACGGGTAGGCCCAAGCAGAACCCCTTTACAGCCGGCATAGGTACAGCCGCGCATGGTGACAATCCCCGGAGTGGTTCGGACATTGGCTACGATCGCCGGTACTTCGTTGTTAGCGGCCCCGGTGACCTCGTTTATCATTATCTGTTTTGCTCGTTTTCTTGCCACCTTGGGCGGATATTTTTTCAATAACTCAGCCTTGATGTCGGTGGCATCAAAACGAACCATCTTGTCTTTTTTTGTTTTTATACCTGTGGATATTGCGGTTGCCATCATTTCTCTCCATAAGTTGGACAATAGGGCAGAGCCCGTGCCGATATGTTTTATAAATGCCGGCGAATTGATTAGATATGATTATAAGTTAAGGCTAAAGGTAAGGGATATCATCTATGTAATAGCATCGGCACCAGCCTCTCCAGTGCGAATCCTGACTGAATCGGCAATAGGCATTATAAAAATCTTGCCGTCACCTGGTTTACCGGTTTGGTTGGTTTTAATGATTGCCTGAGCCACTTCCTCGACCTTGTCATCTTCAACCACCACGGTAATAATCCGTTTGGGATAGAGTTTGCCCTTCTCGCCAAGGACACTGGCTGCCTCTTCGTAACCTGCTTCAGCACCGGCAAGAACCTGGGGATTAACAAAACCTTTTCCCCTGCCATGGGCTTCACGGGCAAAATAGGCATCAATTCCGGCTTCAGTTAAGGCGTTCTTGGTCTTGTTCATCATGGTGATACGAACTACGGCCATGACCTCTTTCATGATACTTCCTCCTCGGCAGCAGTTTCCTTTATCCCTGAACTGACCGTATAGGATTCTTCAACTTCACTGACAAATATCTTGCCGTCGCCAAAGGCACCTTTGTCTCCGGTTCTTGCCGCTTCCATGATGGTCTGGATAACAAATTCCTTATCTTCGTTTTTAACAACCGACATCAACATGGTTTTTTGAAGTTCATCGTAGGTGATATCCCCGATTTTAATTCCTCTCTGTTTACCCCGCCCTGCCACAGAAAATTTTGTTACCGCCGGAAAACCGGCATCCATGAGGGCGGCGAGGACATCATCGGTTTTTTCCGGTCTTACAATTGCTCTGATCATTAACATTTTATATATCTCCAGTCTTTTATTGTTTGGTTCTGGTTCTGTCAGAAGACAGAAGCCAGAAATGCCCTCGTTCCCACGCTCCTTATAGTTGTTCCAAAGGGAAAAAACAAAAAAATGG
>CAZHPX010000175.1:0-3724 GCA_964534785.1 uncultured Desulfobulbaceae bacterium
AATCACCATCACCAAGGTTTTCAATTCCCCTGTCTATCTGCTGAATCGGCTTGGAAATCAAAAAGACAAATACCACAACAAAGATAACACTGAACCCGATCAGCCCGGAAGTCCACCAGGCAAGTTCTCTCTTACCGGCACTGACATTTTCCTGCAATGATGCGACCTCATCACTCATAACCCTGTTACCGGCAAACTCCAGTCCCCTCATTAGAGAGGCAACCTCTTTATACTTTTCAAGAACTTGAACTAACCCATCTTTACGCTGTTTCGGTCCTCCGGATAAATGATTAAGTGCCACTGTAATATGAGCCTCCAGAGCCTTTAATTCCATAACAATCCCGGACATATCCGGATGTTCCCCGACCGACAGCAGATTTACAAACGCATCTTCCAGTTCCAGATGGACCTGATTGACACCAGCTAACAGAGAAGGTTCACCAAGCACCACATATAGTCGTGCTTTCCGCTCCTGATCCAGGAGAAGATCGGCAACTTTGCGAATAGCTGCGACCCGCTCAACAGAGCTGTACACCGCCTGCGAACTTTGCTGAACCAGACCGTCAAGAATCTGAACAGAACTGAACAGGGCAGTCAGCAAAGGAAAAACAACAAAGACAAAACCGGTCAACAAAAGAGCAAAAAAAGAACGAGGTCTATACCATCGCACAGGCAATCACCTTATCAGAAGACAGAAATCAGAGGACAGAAATCAGAATAGCTTACAGACAAAAGCTGATATAAACTATATTTAACTGCTTACCTGATCTTAAATGCGAAGCATCAAACCATTCTGCCTTATGGTTTCTGGTTTGCTGGCATGCCGAGATAAACATTATCAAGATAGATAACCCTTGCCCTGGCTTGCCTGATAACAAAAATACTAAAATTCTCTATCTCTCCCATATCCATCTTTCTGGTCTCGGGGGCATCCCGCACCACTTGTAGTGGAACAGAAAGATCGTTCCAGCCCGGAGAAATAATAAACCTCTTGTGAAAACGATCAGAAAACTTCATTCCACCCCGTTTATGGCGGCGATCATGAATTCGTACATGGAGGGCAAGCCCTTCATCATCCGGGTTATAGATGCTGAAATTAATACTCCTATACCCCCGCCAATCCTCCGGAAAATAAAAAAGGTTTATCCCCGAATAAGTGGCCATTGACAACTGTATCCGCAATCCGTACCTGCCATGCCTGACAACTTCCGACTGCCGTTTTATCTGGCGGATATCCCGCCAGCGGGTCTGCTCAAAAAATGTTTCAAAATCAGATAAAACCGGGAATTGGCTGACAGCCATTTTTTCATCATACACCGCCTGACCAAGAGGGCGGACTGCCAGGATAATCAACAATAAAACACACGCTCTGACCATCGCCTGTCGCACTCTGCCGACTCCCAGACCGGTCAGACTAAAACTCAGCAGACAGCCAAGCTGATTAAGGTATACATCCTTGCCGCTTACATTACGATCTTCGACAAACCCCTGTGCCAATTCAATCGTAATCCCAATTAGAAACACAGAACCAAAAATCAGACCGAAAAACTTCAAATTACCGGTATCTACCCCTTTCTTCCTTGCCGAAACAATAACCAGCAGGGTTAGAAGAGAAAAAAACAACATATGACCAAGGTCCCAGAGGGCAACAAATGAGCGGGAGCCATGATAACCCGGACCACCGAGGAAAAAAAAAGGAAACCCTGTAAGTAACAAGGCAACAAGCAACAACGGCAAATATCGCTCAAAATTTCTTTTCCAGTCACCAGCAAGATGCATAGCAGTGAACCACTATTTGGTAAGCGTAACCTCCGTGAAGAACTGGTAAACACTTACAGGTCGAATTTTTCCGTACGGCAGTGCCTGCGGTGAACGGCTACACTATTTGATATATCCCTGCTCTTCAAGATATAAAAATATTTCCTGAACTGCTTCCGCCGGAGTCATGCGGGTGGTATCTATATGTAGATCCGGGGCAAGCGGTTCTTCGTAAGGATCAGATATCCCGGTAACTCCTTTGATAATACCGGCCCTGGCCCTGGCATATAACCCTTTGCGATCCCGCTGCTCACACACTTCAAGGGGAGTGGCAACATATACTTCTATGTACCCCCCGTAGCGACTGATCAGCTCCCGGTTCAACCGTCTTGACTCCTCGTAGGGGGCTATGGGAGCACAAAGGGCTATCCCGCCATTTTTAGTGATTTCGCTGGCCACAAAACCGATCCTCGTTACATTGAGATTACGATGCTCTTTTGAAAATGACAACTCTGAAGAAAGGTTTTTCCGAACAATGTCTCCGTCAAGCAAGGTCACCGGACGATCCCGCATTTCCATAAAACGAACCATCAATACCTTGGCAATGGTGGACTTACCGGAACCAGACAGACCGGTCATAAAGATGGTGAAACCCTGCTCCCCGCGAGGAGGAGCAGAACACCGCAATTCAGCAATAACCTCGGGATACGAATACCAGGACGGAATATCCAGGCCCTGCTCCATTCTCCTTTGTACCTCCCGGGGAGATATACTTTTAACCTTTACCCCCTCGTCAAGTTCATCAAGGAAAACAAACTGACCTTTATCTTCCACATAACCCATCTGCCGTTCCGGAACCATGGCGATACCCGTTTCGTCCGCAAATAAAGCAACCAGTTCCTGGGCAGCTCCTTTGGGATAATACAACTCTTTATCTGTCCCTGCAAAAGGGTCGCCATGATCTTCAGCAACCATAAAATGGCTGCAACCGTAATTTTTTCTGATAACTGCATGCCAGAGAGCTTCCCTTGGACCCGCATACCTGTCAGACATGGGCATCACCGCAAGAGAGATCATATTGGCAGGAAAATGGCGGACAAACTCCTGATAGCAGTGTACCAGGGTATAATGCTCCCGGTTGCCGGGATGTTCCAGGCCAACCGCCGGATGCAGAAAAATGGAAGCTCCGACCTTCCTGGCCGCAGCCAGCACCATCTCCCGGTGGGCACGATTTAAGCATTCCCTGGTATGAAAGCCAAGCACCCGCCGCCAGCCATACTGGAGAAAACGACGATTGGTCTCGGACGGGGTCAGGCGAAGTTCACGAAAATCGTAATGGATCGGCAGGACCAGCCCTTCCAGAATTCCGCCAAGATAACAATCGCCCTTTTGTTCGTACAGTACTCTGACCCCGGGATGATGTTCAGCATCATCCGTACCAAAGACAAAACCAGCTTCTGTTTTCTTGTCAGGCCGCCAGATATCCGTTATGGTCAGGATCGCCAGCATAAAGCCTTCTGTATCATTTAAAACCAGCCGTTGCCCCTCCGTTAAAGTATCGGCAAAAGCTTCATCGACATCAAGACAGACAGGCATTGGCCAGAGCATACCATCGCTCAAACGCATCTCCCGAACAACCCGCTCATAATCATCACGACCGAGATAACCGGATAAAGGGTAGCAGCCACGATTAAGCAGACCTTCCAGATCGTGCAGTTGGCGGACATTCAAATCAAGAGCTGGAAGTTTAACCCCTTCGTTTCTAAGCTGTTCCGCCCTTCTGAAATGAACGATAAGACTTTCTGAATACTCAGCAGATGCAAAATTCAAAGTAATCTCCTATGATGACCAGTAAGAGCAGTGAACATAATGCCCTACGGGCAGATCAGATTGAATGTCGAATACTGAATGTCGAAGTTAAAATGCATGACCCCGATATGCAAATAAACAGTTTTGTCATTTACTT
>CAZHPX010000176.1:0-3707 GCA_964534785.1 uncultured Desulfobulbaceae bacterium
ACAAAGAGTCGAACCGACAATCTGTTTAACCTGACCACCGTGCAGATCTATACAGGGACGAAAATACATTGGAAAGGGAAAAAAGAAATTAAAACTCCACCCGACAAAATTTAAGCTTTTGGGTCGGGTGGAGAAAGAATATTAAAGTTGAAGAAAAAGACGATTTATCCTTCTTTGACCATCATTGTTGAAGGATCAAGTTTGAGTGCTCCCCCTGGGACTGCATGGTCATCATTATTTATGATAATCTCCAGATCAATGCTTGCGTCCGACTCCGGCTTTAAAAGAATCACCGTGTCAAAGAGATCATCCACCTCATGGCATGGTGCAGGAACACCGGTAGGAGAAACACGGGAATCTCCCCGATGACAGATTGCTGAAAACCAGGCCCGCAAACTCATGCTCTCGATGAACTCTTTTAAGTCATCAACTGCCGCACGATCAGCGTTTTCAAAATCAAAACCATCCACCACGAGACAGTTAGGTTTAAAAATATCTTGAAGAATCAGATCACTTAATCGTTCTTCAAGGCGGGCTCTGTTAAAGGTATCCGCCTGAAAAGTCATGATCATCCTGTGACGGTTGACCATTTCTATCAGTTCATGGGGGTGGGTGACCGCATGTTCCTGTAATATACCTTGAATGATATCATTGTACCATATCCTGTTTTTCTCAATGGATTCACCAATACTGACATGAACAACCCGATTGCCCCGAAGAATGGAGTCCAATGCTATCTGCACCAGCAGGGCGGTTTTCCCCAGACCTGCCCGGGCCATAATCAGACCCATCTGTCTATTGCCTGCCCCAAGGTTTAACACCCGTAACGGGTTTTGATTAGCCAGTGATTCATATACCATCGTTATGCCTCTTAACTCGTTAGTAATATTTATAAATATTTACAAATTATCAGGATTCCCTTTTCTGATCCAGGTAAGACTTGATCAAGTCTTCAGATACGCTTTTGGGAACCTGCTTGTAAGTTGCAAATTCCATAGTGAACTCAGCCTTACCCTGGGTGAGAGAGCGCAGCGTTGTTGAGTAACCAAACATTTCAGAGAGCGGCATTTCCGCCTCCACCACAGTATAGTTACCCTCTTCAAATGTTCCGACAATCATGCCGCGGCGCTGATTCAGGCTGCCCATGACCGCACCCTGAAATTCAGACGGCCCTTCAACAGCAACCTTCATGATCGGCTCCATTATAACTGGACCGGCATTGGCAAAACCCTGCTTGAATGCACCTTTTGCCGCCTGCTGAAAAGCCATGTCCGATGAGTCAACCGCATGAAAACTACCATCATTTATCAACATTTTAATACCGGTAATAGGTGCTCCGATCAGGGTCCCCTTCTTCATGGAAGCCTGGAAGCCTTTATCACAGGAAGATATATACTCACGGGGGATAGAACCACCGACGATCTCATCAATAAACTCGTATTCGCCTTCTTCAAGCGGTTCCATATGTCCGGCCACCCGGCCAAACTGCCCCGAACCGCCGGTCTGCTTTTTATGAATATAATTAAAGTCAGCCTGCCTGGTGATGGTTTCCCGGTATGCAACCTGGGGTGCTCCCACTTCAACCCTGGCATCATATTCCCGCTTCATCCGTTCAATGTACACCTCAAGGTGGAGCTCGCCCATACCGGAAATAATTGTCTCGTTGGTTTCATGATCAACAAAGGTTTTGAAGGTTGGATCTTCTTTGGTAAACCTGTTCAAAGCCTTTGACATATTGACCTGAGCCTTGTTGTCAACAGGGCTGACAGCAAGAGAAATTACCGGGGCAGGTACATGCATGGAGGTCATCGACCAGTTCTTTTTGCCGCCACAGAAGGTATCTCCGGAAGCACAGTCAACGCCAAACAGGGCGACAATATCACCGGAACCAGCCTCTTCAATCTCTTCCATCTCGTTGGCGTGCATCCGGACAAGTCGTCCCACCTTAACCTTCTTGCCGGTTCTGGTATTAATGATACTCTCACCTTTACGGATAACTCCCTGATAGGTACGAATATAGGTCAACTGTCCATATCGGCCATCTTCAAGTTTAAAGGCCAGGGCGACGAGATCATCATCAGGATTATTGGAAACAACGATTTCCACCTCATCATTATCAATATCAAGAGCTATATTTTCAACTTCAGATGGAGAGGGAAGATAATAGGTAACAGCATCAAGCAAAGACTGAACCCCTTTATTTTTATAGGCAGAACCAAGCATGACCGGAGCAAATTCCAGAGAGAGTGTTCCTTTGCGAATAGCATCCCGAACCAGCTCTTCGGAGATTTCCCCTTCTTCCAGCATGACCTCCATCAGTTCATCGGAAAACATGGAAACCGCATCAAGCAACTCTTCCCGCTTTTCATCAGCCATATCCTGCAGGTCGGTAGGAATATCGTCATAACGGACATCATCGCCCTGATCGCCATCAAAATAAACAGCCTTCATGGAAACCAGGTCAACCACTCCTTGAAGCTCACTCTCAAGACCAATGGGGATTTGAATCATAACTGCATTCAGGTTCAACTTGTCCCGTAACTGCCGAACCACCCGCTCCGGGTTGGCTCCGGTACGGTCACACTTATTGATAAAAGCAATCCGGGGAACATTATAACGGGTCATCTGCCGGTCAACGGTGATCGACTGTGACTGGACACCACCCACCGAACAGAGGATAAGAATGGCACCGTCCAGGACCCGCAGTGCCCGTTCAACTTCAACAGTAAAGTCAACATGACCGGGAGTATCAATAATGTTAACATCGGTTCCCTGCCAGTTGCAGAATGTTGCCGCCGACTGAATGGTTATACCCCGTTCTTTTTCAATCTCCATGGAGTCCATGGTTGCCCCGACACCATCTTTACCCCTAACCTCGTGGATAGCATGTATTCTCCGGGTATAATATAGAATTCGCTCGGTCAGGGTTGTCTTGCCCGAGTCTATATGAGCACTGATTCCAATGTTACGCATCTTATCAAGATCTTGTTTCATCCCGCATTCCTCAACTGCTGCTCACTGATCATATCAATTATAATTAGTAAACTACAGCTTCATTCAATTAAAACTAATGCCCTTAAAGGGTTATCAGGGCAGAGAAAAGCTTGCAAATGAGAACTATTCTCATTTGCAAGCTTTTTCCGGATATTATAAATATATTAAAAATTATGGAAGTTACACCAATAACAAATTCAAAACAATAAAAAAAGGCATTTGGTTCATAAATGAACCAAATGCCCTTGAAAACTGGTGCCAGGACCATGATTTGAATTAGGGACACAGGGATTTTCAGTCCAATACACCCTTGTTTCTTCGCTTTCCCTTTGTTTTCTCGTCCCAGGGTAGCAGTTAGGGCAGCAACAGGAGCCTGTCCGAGAATGCATTTCGGAGTCTCGTACCTCGCTCGAAGTCTACGCTATCTACCTTCCCCATCTCTGCGTTATTTACAAAAAAATATGCTCGCAGATAAGCGTAGACTTCGAGTGAAGACTCCGCAAGGCACTGGTAAACGCTTACAGCTCAGGGGATACGGTAAGTCTGGAGCTGCCCCGGTGAACGGGGGTGCAATACATAAAAATAGCGGGTTTTAACCATTGCCTGCATTACTGACCGGAACCGGGTATCAGGTACTGTCGAACCATGTGTCAATAATTTCAGAACTCCTTACTTGCGGGAAAGTAAAATGACCCCTTTTCCATCATTCAGCC
>CAZHPX010000177.1:0-3688 GCA_964534785.1 uncultured Desulfobulbaceae bacterium
GGAGGACTGAAAAAGATTCTCATGGCAGGAGCACCGGTATCCGGGGCCTTGATTGAACAGGTTAAAGGGATTATGGCTGAGGACGGGGAAATCCATACTCCATACGGGGCCACGGAAAGTCTGCCCATAGCCTCAATTAACGACCAGGAGATTTTAAACGATTGCTGGTCGTTGACCTGTAAGGGCAAAGGGGTTTGTGTGGGAAAATCATTACCCGGCATAACTATTCGGATTATCAAGCCTGTGAACGGGGCGATTACCGACTGGCAGACGCTTGAATTAGTCAAGAGGGGAGAAACAGGAGAAATTATCGTAAAAGGTGCTGTGGTGACCAGTTCTTATGATAACAACGAAGAGGAAAACAGGCTGGCAAAAGTCAGGGAAGATGGAAATATATGGCATAGAATGGGTGATATGGGTTACGTTGACGAAAGTGATCGCCTCTGGTTCTGTGGTCGTAAGATTCATCTGGTGGATACCGGCAGGGAAGTGCTTTATTCCGTGTGTGTGGAAGGAATTTTCAATACTCATCCGGGGGTCAGCCGTTCCGCTCTGGTTGGCATTGTTAGAGCTGGACATAAGCTCCCTGTTAAGCTCCCTGTAATTCTGGTGGAAAAAAATGGGAAAATTGCTGAGCGACAATTGCTTGCTGAGCTGAATAATATAGCAGAAAAGCATAAGCTTACTGAAAATATTCAACATTTTCTGGTCCATCCGGGATTTCCGGTGGATATCAGGCATAATGCCAAGATATTCAGGGAAAAACTTGTCCCGTGGGCTGCAAGAAGGATTGGTGGTTGTGCTGAAAATCTCTGAAGAAAATAAAAATTAACCCATGGAGTTGCCATGAAAAAAATCGTAGTTACTGGAGGGGGTGGTTTTATAGGTTCCGGAATTGTCCGGGCTCTTATTGACAAAGGGGACCAGGTTACTGTGGTTGGTCGTTCAGAGTACCCGCAGCTTGCTGAATCGGGGGCTGTGTGTCTGCAGGGTGACATTACCGATCAATCGTTCATGGATACGGCCTGCCGGGAAGCTGACATTGTATACCATGTGGCGGCAAAAACAGGGATATGGGGGGTATGGCGGGATTTTGTCAGTACCAATGTGGACGGTACCACCACAGTATTAAAGAGCTGTCTTCGCAATAATGTATCTGCTTTGGTTTACACTTCAACTCCGTCGGTGGTCGCTTCCAGGTATGACCTGGAAGGGGTTGATGAAACCATGGCTTATGCCGACAGGGTTCCCAGTAAGTATGCGGCCAGTAAGATTATTGCCGAAAAGCTGGTGCTGGAGGCCAACTCTTCCCGCTTGAAAACCATTGCCATACGTCCCCATCTTGTCTGGGGGCCGGGCGATCCCCATATCATTCCCCGTCTTATTGACCGGGCTCGCAAGGGCCGGCTTAAATGTATTGGTTCCGGGAAAAACAGGGTTGACATCTGTTATATAGACAATGCTGTTCATGCTCATCTCCTGGCCGCTGATAATCTGTTTGCTGATGCAAAAGGTGCTGGTCGGGCTTTTTTTATCGGCCAGGAGGAACCGGTTGTACTCTGGGACTGGATAAATGATCTGTTGACCCGGATGAATATCGAACCGGTAAGAAAAAAGATACCTTTTCCCGTGGCTTACTGGCTTGGCGGTTTGCTGGAGGCATACTACTGGGTGACTGGTGAGAAAGGGGAACCGGCAATGACCCGTTTTGTGGCGTTGCAGATGGCAAAATCACATTGGTTCAGCCATAAGGCGGCAGAGGAAATATTGGGATACAGGCAGATTGTTACCACTGATGAAGGTCTGAGGATAGTTGCAGATTATCGTGGTTGAGACTCCTGCGGTTCGTATTTTTACATCTGGACAATGAATATTGGTAACCATTCAGCGAGGGCAACAAATTACCCCTACCTCAGGCTGTCATCTGTTTTTGTATAGTAACATATAATTTTTTTTGAAGAGGAAATATCCGGAAATATCGTATTATTTCTGGAATTGTCGCTGTGAAAAGGGAATTTTGCCATGTATTTGCGTGGGTATATCCTGAAAAAAGATTTGACAGTTAATGATTTTTCAAGTACTTAAGTTTTCTGAATCTGAATTGTCATTCACTTTTTGTTGTTCTTGCCTGAAAAGTGAGGACTTATCTTTACTCCCCCCCCATAGCAACCAGGAGAAGTTATTATGATTTCGATTGACATCACGATGGTGATCCATATTTTTAATATGATCATTTTGATGGTTGTGCTTAACGCAGTGTTGTATAAACCTGTTCTGGGCATCCTCAAGCAGCGAAAGGAAAAGCTTGATTCTTTAAGTAATGATGTTGAACAGTTTGAGGATAATGCCCGTCTTCGTCAGGCAGAGGTTGACAAGAAGATGCGGGAAGCCGGCATGAAAGCGAAAAAAGCTCTTGATGGGGCAAGGAGTGAGGCACAGGCGGCCGGTGCGGCCAAGCTGGTGGTAATCAGACTGGACGCTGATAAACAAAAGTCTAAACAGCTCGGTGAACTTCGTGCTCAGATCGACGCTACCCGTAAAGAGCTTCAGGATGATACGGCAGGGTTTGCCCGGGATATGGCAGCAAAGATACTTGGGAGGGGGCTGGAAGCATGAAAATAAGGGCTATGAAAATATATATACCAGTTTTGTTAGCGGTGTTGATACTACTGTTTCTTGCCCAGTCTGCATTTGCGGGTGGTGAGTCTGCTCCGATGCTGACCAGGGAAACGTTGATTGATCTTTTCTGGCGGATAGTTAATTTTGCGGTGTTGGCGTTTCTTCTTGTTTATTTTTTAGGCAAGCCCGTTGTTTCCGGATTATCCGGGAGGCAGAAGGGAATCAAGGAGGAGCTGGAAGACCTGCAGAACAAGCGGGATGAGGCTGAACGGTCATACAAGGACTTTGAGGTAAGACTGGCCGGAATGGAAAAGGAAATGGAAGCTATTGTTGAGAAAGCTATAGCACTTGCTGAAACTGAAAAGGTTCGTATTCTTAAAGAAGCTGAACTGGCTGCTGAGGATATCAAAAGACAGGCAACGGCTGCTGTCCAGGCAGAGTTTGCTGATGCCAAACGAGCATTGCGTAATGAGGTTGCCGAGCAGGCGGCCGCCATGGCTGAGGAGTTGATCGTCAAGAATCTGACCATTGAGGATCAGGTGGCGATAACTGAACAGTATCTTGAGAGAGTGGGTGCACTACAGTGAAAGAGACTATTTTAGCACGACGATATGCCAGCGCCCTGTTTTCTCTTGGTAAAGAGAATGGGGAAAATAAAAAATACAGCGAGTCGCTGAGGGCGATAGCGGAACTTTACAAGGAAGATGCCATATTGGATGCACTGGTTAATCCTCTATATCCGTTGGAGGTCAGGCAGAATGTCATGGCAAAAATTGCTGAGTCTGCAGGCGGAGATTCTTATCTGACCCGTTTTCTGGAACTTCTTGTTGAGAAAAAAAGAGCAGCCATTCTCCCGGACATTGCAGTTGAAATGCAGGCGATGGTTGACGAAGAGCAAAATATATGCCATGGAGCAGTGATATCGGCTATTGAGCTTGACGAGGGATTAAAAGGGAAAATACAGAAAAAACTGGAGCAGCTTACCGGTAAAACGGTGATGCTGGAAACCAGTGTTGACCCTTCTATTATTGGCGGAATTGTAGCCAAGGTTGGTGACTTGGTTCTTGAT
>CAZHPX010000178.1:0-3674 GCA_964534785.1 uncultured Desulfobulbaceae bacterium
CGGAATCCCTTGCCCGGCTTGATTTTTTCGAACCCCTTGTCCTCAGGATGATAAGGGTCGGTGAACAGACCGGAAATTTACCTGAACAGTTTAAAATTCTTGCAGATTTTTATATGAAACGGGTCGATAAAATGGTTACGGCCATGTCCAGGACCCTGGAACCTTTTATCATCGGGGTGGCTGGTCTGGTATTCATGGTAATTGCCATGGGGTTGCTGGGACCTGTTTACAATCTTATTTCTGCAATTCAATAGGGAGCGGGGCAGGGGACCGGAGTGGCACAAATAAACAAAGACAGCAGCAGAGACAAAAGAGCTGATTACCTGAGCGTTTACGGTTTGAGTTGTGTACCATTTGGACTCTCTCCGGATTTGAATTTTTTTTTCCCCTCTGCCGTTCATCTCTCAGTCCGGGAAGTACTTACATATGCTGTCAAAAACGGGGACGGATTTATGGTTTTGACCGGTCAGGCCGGAACCGGAAAAACTTTGTTGATCAGGGCGTTACTTAAAGAACTTGGCAATGACAAAAAATCAGTTGTCCTTACCAACCCGGTTCTTGCCCCTGCCGGGCTTCTCCACCAGATTATCCTTGATCTGGGATTTAGAGTGGATGCAAACACAGGGGAGGCGAACCTGCTGGCAATATTTCAAAAAATTCTTCTTAAGGTTGGTGAAAAAAAGAAAGAGATTCTAATCATTGTTGATGAAGCCCAGAACATGCCCCTGGAGACTCTGGAATACCTGCGGATGTTATCAAATATCGAAACCAGTGAGAAAAAATTATTGCAGATTCTTTTAACCGGTCAGCCGGAACTGGAAAAAATTATCCATGATCCCCGCCTCGCTCAGTTACGGCAGCGGATATCGGTACATGAATATCTGCGTCCCTTTTCGGTGGCAGAAACCATGCAGTATGTCAATTACAGGTTAACAAAATCCGGTCGTGGTGATGTACTCTTCAGCCCCTCTGCCCGCCGGATTCTCCACAAACTAACCGCCGGAGTGCCAAGGTTGATCAACAGGCTCATGGACAGGACGCTGCTCATGGCATGCGGTAATTATGAAGGAATGATAACCGGCAAACATCTCAAAAAAGCCGCTGCCACCCTGCCTGGACATGCAAAACCAGGGTTTTCAAACTTTATGCCATCGGCACGGTTTTTTATCCCTGCTTCTGCTTTTCTGATTTTGATTTTTCTGGTATTGGGGCTGAGTGCCTATCTTTACAAGGGACATGATATATGGCAAAAACTCACTGGCTTATAAAACAACGGGGAAATGGCCAGTTGTTTGCTTTAAAGGCCAGCCGCCGGGGAAAACTTTTCCACTGTACTCCGGTCAAGGAGATGGATAATCCTGACAACCTTTCCGGTAAGGTCGATATGGCTCTTGAATCGGACAAAACCATTGTTTTAATCGATGATTTTGCCTTAACCAGTGGCAATATCCTTGAATTACAGATTCATAAAAAAATCGATCAGCTGGCTCTGTTCGGAGTGGATGAAAAAGTCATTACAGCCCATCATTCTCTTGGCAAACGGCGGCATCTCCAACGGTTAAGTGTGATTGCCATCCCTGAGGAGCTGACAGTTGCCAGGATAGAAAAAGTTATTGCCGGCGGAAGTAGAAAGCTTCGCATCTGTGTTGCCGATGTGGCAGCCATTGCTGCTCTTTTACAACAGATTGGCTCTGAACCATTTATTGTTCTCTGTATAAACGAAGACAGGGCTTTTACTGCCGGAGTACAGAACGGAAAAGTCCTCTTTCTCCAGTCTGTCCCCTTAAATGAACCAGCTTTTGTGGAGTCCGGGGTTGCAGCCCATGCCATAGGCTTTGCCCGGCAGAGTATGGCAAGGGATTTTGATTTTGATAACTGCCAGTTGGTCTGTCTTGGGGTGGGACGGGATAACTTTGATTTTGCCGGTCTAAATGAGCATAACTGGACCCCTGACTGGAGCCATTGTCTTAAAGCGGATGGCAATGATATTATGCTCTATTCGGAACTGTTTGGCCTGCTCTTTATAACGCCTGATTCCTACTCATTCCTTCCGCCTGCCTACAGGGTTGCCAGCCATTTACAGAGTACAGCCTCCCTGCTTGCCCTGGGGGCAGCAGCGGGTTCGCTTATCCTCGGTAGTCTTGCATACTTCCAGTACCAGGAGAACCAGCCGTTGTTATCGCAACTGGCAAAAGAAAGAAATGAACTGTCCTGTGCAGCCGGAGATATTCGCCGCCTGATTCCCGATGAAGAAACATTCAGGCAGGTTGAAACTTTTATAAATATAAGGAGGCAAGTGGATAATGAACCCTCTGCCGGTAGGTTACTGGCTGATATTGCCCGGGTATTACCTGCCAATGTCCATATTGTTGAATTAGAAATAATCAGGGATGCGGCAGGGGGTGGACAAGAGAGAATGGCCATGGATATGATGGGGCAAGGTATGGACGGTCATCATGCAGCATCCGGGCAGGGCGGACAAGAAAGACACCCGGGAGAACAACTCCTGAACCGGCAGCTCGTTATAAATTTGATATTTACCAGCCAGGGCGAATTCAGCAATGTCAGGGCCAGATTCAACAGGACTGTGACAGGATTGTCTTCCATCTTTATTTTACAAGATGTTGACTGGAGATATGACGAAACAACAGAAACGGGCTATTTTTCTGGTAAACTGTCCGCATTCGGGAGACAATAATGAAAACATTAACTCCCTATTATTCTAAGCGGGTGGTGCTAATCCAGACAGTTACTATCATTATTTTCTCGCTCGCTCTTTATTTTTTCCTCCACTTTATGGAAGAGGAAAAGAAGATTAAGGGTGAACTGACAGCCATGGCGTCCCAGCGGCAGCAGTTGGAGCAGGTACAGGGAAACATCAGCCGTTACATGGAGATGATTAAAACAGATACGGCTTTACAGGCATTTGAGAGTGAACCGATATGGGAAGAGGTTGAATTTCACTGGCAGGACATTCCGCTTCCGGAACTGTTAGCGAGGCTTGAAAGCCTTGACCGGCACGAGAGAATTTTTGTCCTCAAATCCTTTAAGACGGAAATTAAAAGGGTGGAGGGAGAAACCACGGGGAAAGAGCGGTTTCATCATGTACGGGGATATTTTTTATGTCCATTGATGTAGAATTTATACAAAAAAAACTCTATTTTGCCACGGTTCACCTGCTGCTTGGGGTGGGAGTTGCCCTGGCTGTCTACCTGTCATTATCCGGTTATTTCGGTAAAGAAGATCGACAGGGAGTCGCTTTGCCTTTTTTTATGGGCATAGATTACAAAGAGGAAGCACCAGCCAGGCTGCAAACAGGTATCATCCGGCAGCACTGGCAATCAGAAAGAGATATTTTCAGCTCTGTTGCGGTTATTCCTGAACAGGATAAAACAGAAATAAAACCGACCATTATGGGAGCTGATAAGTATACAATTTCCCTCGGGCTTATCATTGTCAAAGGGGATAAACGGTTTTGTCTCACCAACGGGATTCTCCTTGGCGAAGGGGAGGGCGGCAGCAATTTTATGGTTACCCGTATTGAGACGGACGGGGTCTGGTACCGGGTAAGAGATAGAGATATTCGCCTCCAGGTCGGGGAAACAATATACATAGATACGGGACAGGCAAAATGATGACCACAGATTTTAATAAAAAATATTCTGAAAATAGAA
>CAZHPX010000179.1:0-3674 GCA_964534785.1 uncultured Desulfobulbaceae bacterium
CTATTCATGGATGGTCGGGGATATATTTGGTGCCCCCCTTGCCATTGAGGGAATTTTTGCCTTTTTTCTTGAGGCTACTTTTTTTGTGGTAATGTTTTTCGGCTGGGACCGGGTATCAAAAGGATTTCACCTTTTTTCCACCTGGATGGTTGCAATAGGCTCCAACATGTCGGCAATCTGGATTCTGGTAGCCAATGCCTGGATGCAGAATCCTGTTGGTTATGCGTTTAATCCGGATACCTCCCGTTTTGAGCTGCAGAACTTCGCAGAGGTGGTATTCAACCCTGTAGCTATTAGCAAATTCACCCACACAACCAGTTCTTCCATAGTCTTTGCGGCCCTGTTCATCATTGCCGTATCATCGTTTTATCTGCTTCGTAAAAGACATATAAAAATGGCCAAACGCTCCATCATGGTAGCATCTTTTTTTGGTTTGATTGCTTCAGTTATGGTTGCCTTCACCGGCGATGAATCAGCCTTTGAAGTCGCACAAAAACAACCGATGAAACTGGCGGCCTTTGAAGGCTTGTATAAAGGTGAGACAGGTGCTGATCTGGTGCTTATCGGTCTGCTCAATCCCGATAAAAAACCAGGTGATGACCAGGACCCCTTTATCTTTGAAATCAGTGCCCCGGGGATGTTGTCGCTTCTTGCCAATCGTTCTTTTGATTCGTTTGTCCCCGGTATTGATGATCTGGTGTTTGGCAATCCTGAACAGGGTATAATGGGTGCTGCGGAAAAAATTGCCCGGGGGAAAATTGCCCTTGAGCAGCTTGAAATTTACAAAAAAGCTAAAAAGACTGGTGATGAAGAGGTCGCTGCTGCTGCCCTGGTAAAGTTTAATGCCCATGAAGAATTTTTTGGTTACGGTTTTTTAGATAAACCGGAAGATATAGTTCCGCCGGTTGCTATAACCTTTAATGCCTTTCATATAATGGTTATGCTGGGCGGTTTTTTTCCAGTTTTTTTCCTCGCCTATCTTGTTTTCAGTATCCGGGGAACTCTGGAGGGAAAATGGTGGCTGCTCCTGCCGGGAACAATGATGGTTTTTCTGGGTCTTGCCGCTCACTGGGCAGGGTGGACTGTTGCTGAGGTTGGTCGTCAGCCATGGGCTATCCAGGGACTGTTTCCGGTCACCGTGGCACGAACCAACCTTGATGTTGCCACCGTAAAGACAACTTTTTATATGTTTGCCACTGTATTTACCATTTTGATTATTTCTGCGACCAGCATCATGCTCAAGCAGATCAGCATCGGACCGAAGGAGAAATAAAATGGGATTGATAGAAAATCTTGAGCATAGCACGCTGCAGTATCTTTGGTGGTTTATATGCTCCCTTGTCGGGGCGTTGTTTCTCTTTTTAAATTTTGTCCAGGGGGGACAGACCCTTCTCTGGCAGGTCGCCAGAACCGGTGAGGAAAAAGGACTGGTGATAAACTCCATCGGTAGGAAATGGGAATTGACTTTCACCATCCTGGTTCTGTTTGGTGGTGCCTTGTTTGCTGCATTCCCTAAATTTTATTCAACTTCATTCGGTGGTGCTTACTGGGTGTGGATACTTATTCTTTTCACCTTTATTCTCCAGGCGGTCAGTTATGAGTACCGAAAAAAACCAAACAATGTTCTTGGCACAACTGTTTTTGAGCTGTTTCTTCTTATCAATGGTTCGCTGGGGATTCTGCTGATCGGTGTTGCCGTGGGCACTTTTTATACCGGTTCAAATTTTCAGCTAAGCATGTATAACTTTGTAACCTGGCAACATCCGCTTCGTGGGCTTGAGGCTGCTTTTTCTCTGTTTAACTTATCACTTGGACTCTTTCTGGTCTTCAACGCCAGAGTACTTGGGGCCATGTACCTTGTTAATAATATTGATTTTGCAACCGCACCAGAGCTTGAGACCAGGCTTCGCAGAGCATGTTGGACCAGTTTTCTCTGCTCGCTGCCATTTCTCGGTTATTTTCTGATCAGCGTGTTGCTGATGAAGGGGTATGGTGTTAATGAACATGGAGTGGTGGAACTGGTTACCCGTAAATATCTGCTCAACCTGCTGGCCAACCCCTGGTTGATCATAATGCTTGTTGCCGGTCTTCTGCTGGTTATCATGGGGGTATTACGGACAGCCAAGACAGTCGGCAACCGGGCAGGTATCTGGTTCGGTGGTTTAGGTACAGTCCTGGTTGGCCTGGTGGTTCTCCTTCTTCCGGCTTACAATAATACTGCATTTTACCCATCTAAGTTTGATCTGCAGTCAAGCCTGACCATTTACAATGCTTCCAGCAGTCTGATAACCTTGCAGGTCATGACTTATGTGGCCATTGGTATACCATTTGTCATTGCCTACATTGCTTATGCCTGGTGGGCAATGAACAGGAAAAAAATCGGTGTGGATGATATTGTATATTGATATTAATAATTAATCCGGGAGCGGGGTAATAAAATTATTTTATCCCGCTTCTTAATGGAGGTCATTATGACAACTATTCTTCTTGTATCCTGGGTTGTTTTGATTATGGTCGGTTTTTTTGGTTCAATTTTTTTGCTGAAAAGAAATGGCCTTTATGATGATTAGAACTGAATGAGCCGGGTTATGTAAGGCTTAACGCAACACAGAAAACAGACAAAAGGACAAGCAAGGTGTATAAGTTATTTTTAGGCTCTTTTGAAATTCAAGTGGGTAAGGCAAATTCATTTATCGTAGAAAAATCCAATTTTCCCTGGTGACACCAGTGCGGTGTCACCTTTCATATCCTGCCTCTCTATCCGCAGAGCACAAAGCAGAAGGTACCAGCCACAGAGCGGTGGTACCAGGGCAAAAATGTATCAGATGTTCAGTGGCAGCAGGTATGGCTATATGGGAAAGGAAGGGAAATGATCGGAACTATGGGTTCACCTCAACCTCTCCATCAAATAGATTGCCAGCAACACATGGGGCAATGTCTCCTGTTGCATCGCACCTTGCAAGCTCTTTAAATGCAAGCTCTTGACAGCCAGTGCCATAATAAAGGCTCTGTCCCATGGTTACATTTACTGATGTTCCGAAAAGTTTATCTCCAGGGCAACCAGCTTCCTGCCATATATCACCTGTAAAGTTAACCTTAATGGTCGTATTTTGTGCATTACAAATCTTTGTGGACAAATCCGCAAAGGTCAGTTCCTGAACCAGATCGTCGCGGTTATCAGCATCATATGGATTGGAAGCCAGTTCATATTCATAATCCTGGTTGTTGTTTTTCCCGTTTGATACCCGGTTTTCCCCTCTGCTGCTGATATAGGCTGCAATATGGTATCCAGAATTGGAAGCAATCCAACCATTATCAATACTGTCGGTGGTATCGGTTACACAAACGGCTTGATTTTGCCGACAGTTATCAGCGTTTGCAGAAGGAGGGAACCAACTATTCTGCAACTGATAAAGCACTACACAAAAGTTTTGAGGATTCGTTTCTGTAAGTCTCTTTGTCACAGCATATTGATAAGGCTGTACCCATGAATCTTCATCAGCAGTGCTGAGCTTAAGCTCCATGTAATCAAGATTTCCTTGTGTCTGGTCATTTTCTGCCATTGGTAACTTTCCCCGGCTGAGAGCATAAGCAATAAGAGTATTCTCAATGGTTCCAAGCTGTTTTCTTTCCTTGGCGATTTTACTGGTCTTGGTCAGGCTGGTCATAAGTCC
>CAZHPX010000180.1:0-3667 GCA_964534785.1 uncultured Desulfobulbaceae bacterium
AAACGGACTGGTTTTGTAGGGATTGTTTAGAAAAAAGCGAGCTTGGTCCTATACTCCCAAGTAAGGCGTTCTGAATATACAGATGATTAACTTATCACTTTTTTGTATTGCACCCTCCCCGTAGAGAAAATAAAATCCGTTTACCGGCAAGGTCAACCCTCTCAAGTTTGACTTTGACAGTATCACCCATTTGAAAAATATTATTGGTTCGCTCTCCGACAAAGCGATGGGCACGGTTATCAAGGACATAATAATCGTCTTTCATATCCTGAATGGGGATCTGACCGCTGATAAAGAGTTCTATAAGCTCAATATAAAGGCCATAACCACTTACTCCGGAGATAACAGCATCGAATTCTTCTCCAATTTTATCGATGAGAAATATGCAGGACAGTCTTGCCCGGACATCCCGTTCTCCATCAACAGCAAGCCGTTCTCTTTTGGAGAGATGGATGGCGGCTTGATTAAAATTTTTTTTGTCGGCAAGTATGGGCAAAGTTTTTTCTTTTTTATGCTGCCTTATTAGAAAATTACCAAGAACCCGGTGGGCAATGAGATCAGGGTATCGTCTTATCGGTGAGGTGAAATGGAGATAATACCCTGCTGCCAGACCAAAATGCCCCAAATTTTCAAGGGAATAACGGGCCTGCTGCATGGTACGGAGGAGAAGATTATTGACGACATACTGGGCTGGTTTGTCCCGGACTTCATCGAGTACTCCGGCAAACCAGGCCGGGTTGATTTCAGCCTTTGCCAACACCAACCCCATGGCTGATGCCGCATTGGTAAATATTTTTACTTTTTCAGGGTCCGGTTTCTCGTGAATACGAAAAAGGACATCTTCCCCGGCAAGGGAAAGGGTTTCAGCCACGGCTTCGTTGGCAGCAAGCATGAAATCTTCAACCAGCAGATGAGCTTCGTTTCGCTGGGCGTGACTGATGGCGGAAACATTGTCGTTTTTTAGGGTTATGGCGGCTTCCGGGATAGTGAAGCCTAAGCTTCCCCGCTGTTCCCGCCGTTTTCTGAGCAGGGTTGAGAGTTGTTCAGCCATGGTTAACATGGGGAGGATGTCTCCATGTTCGTTCTGCAGCTCCTTGTCTTTAAGATAAAGGATTTGGTGAACAGTGTCATAGGTAAACCGCTGCCGGCTTCTGATCAGGGAACGACAATATTCGCTTTTGATCTGTCTGCCCAGATTGTCAAAATCGAGGATGGCTGTGAAGGCGGGGCGATCCTGGTCTGGTACCAGGCTGCAAAGATCGTTGGAGAGCCTCTCCGGCAGCATGGGCAGGACCATATCCGGAAAATATACAGAGGTACCCCGTTTATATGCTTCTCGGTCAATGGCCGAGCCGGGCTGGACATAATGGCTGACATCGGCAATGGAAACGAAAAGTTTGAACCCGTTTCGGGTTTTCTCTACACAGATGGCATCGTCAAAGTCTTTGGCCGTGGCACCGTCGATGGTGACATGTTTGATATTACGAAGATCCCGGCGGTTTTTATCACATGTGGTCAGCGGGGATAACTTGTTTGCCTCTTTTAGTATTTTTGCAGGAAATTTTCGGGGCAATGATAGTTGTTCAATGGCCATACGGATTTGAACAGGGGCAGTGAGAGAATCGCCAAGTATCTCTATTACTTCTCCATCCGGATTCTGATTTTCGTTGCCGTAGTTGTCTATTTTAGCAATCACTGCCTGCCCGTTTTTGGCATTTTTGCTTTTTGCTTCGTCAATAAAAATTTTAAATGGCAGTTTCGGGTCATCGGGAAAAACATATCCCCCACCTTTTCCAGCACTGAAAATCCCGCATAATGTGCTGACAGCTCTTTTTTTGATCAGTACCACTATGCCTTCATTCCTGCCCCGTGATCCTGAACTTACTACCCTGACCAATACGGTGTCGCCATGGCTGGCACCGTTCAGGTTTCTCTGTTTAATAAAAATATCTTTACCTTTGTTCATTTTGCCGTCAAGAGAGGCAAATCCAAAACCGCGGCTGGTCAAAGCCATAATGGCTTCGACCAGATTTTTCCGGTCTATGATTATAAATTTTTTACTTTTGCGGGTGATTTTGCCATTTCTGACCAGTTCGCTCAAAGTTGTTTTGAGGGATTCGCGGATATAATCAGGTATTCCGATCCCATGCATAATCATGGTGGTGGAAACGGGTTTATCCATGCCAGAGAGAAAAGATATGACCTGATCTTCGAGAGCTTGCTGTTTCTCTCTATTTCTTTGTTGTTTAAGGAAATTTCCCGGTTTTCCATGCCGTTTGCCAATGCGTTGTTTTTGTCGTTTTTTATTGATCATAAATAATTATTGGTAAATATTCGGGTTACTGATAGATCAGTATATAATCCATAGTTTGTAAATGTTTGCTTTTTTCTTAAAATAAGGTTCTATCTGGAAAATATTTTATTATAATGAAGGAAAAATCTTGTGCAATGATGTTGTTCTGCTTACCTTTACACGGTGCTGCAGCCCGCAAGATTAACTGTTTTATCGCTTCTGCTAAATAAAAATCTATTTATATATACACCAATTCAACGGGAAGGGCTTTTGATAATTTTAAAAGTTTGGATAAATGCGACATAAGAAATTTAATATCGCGGAATATCGACAGGTTATGAGAGAATTTATCGGTGAGGGACAGGGGACTCAGGTGTTCTGGGATGCCCTTGATTTTGCCGTAAAAGCCCATGATGACCAGTGGCGGAGATCCGGGGACGCATACATCATGCACCCCTGTAGTGTGGCTCGTATCCTTGCCTCTGAGCTTGATATTTACAGTGGGAAAATACTTGCTGCGGCCCTGCTCCATGACACTGTGGAAGATGTAGAACATGTGACCACCGAACTGGTTCGTAAGCGGTTTGGTTCCAGTGTGGCAGCTATTGTTGAGGGATGTACCAAGGTTACTAATTATTCAGGGCGTAAACAAGCATTCAACCAGATGGTTCACCGTAAAATTTTTTCCGGAGCTGCTGCCAGACCCGAGGTGATGATCGTTAAACTTGCCGACAGACTTCATAATCTTCGTACTCTCTCGTCAATGCCTCATCATAAACGACAGAAAATTGCCGATGAAACCCTTAATGTTTATGCACCGCTGGCGACAATTCTTGGTCTCTTTGCTGTCAAGCGGGAGCTGTATAATCTCGCCCTTGCCTATAAGTTTCCCCGTCAGGGTAGTAAGTTACAGATTAAAATTAACCGGTTTCGTTATAATCCTGAAATAATTTCCATTATCCAGCGGTTACAGAGTTCTCTGGACGAAGAGGGGGTAAGCGGGGTTGTTCGTCTGCGAACCAAGGGGTTGTGGGCATATTATGATGTGAAAAATCGTATCCTGATCAAGGACATTGAAAATCCCCAGGAAATAATGATAACCGCTGAAACACGAGGAGAATGCTACCGTGCCCTTGGTACGCTTAATATTTTATACCCTCCGGTTCCCCGGACACTTCGTGATTTTATTGCCAATCCTAAACCAACTGGTTACCAGGGACTTCACGCCCGTGCCAATATTGAGGGACGGAAATACCTGTTCAAGATTCGAACGGAAGAAATGGGTCGTCGTGCCCAGCGGGGATTAGTCAGAGATTGGACGGACGGTGAAAAAAGTGGCAGCAAGTTTGTTGAACAGATTCAGGAAATGTTTGA
>CAZHPX010000181.1:0-3658 GCA_964534785.1 uncultured Desulfobulbaceae bacterium
ATACCCAAGATCAAGCCACTTATCATTCAACATCCACTGTAGCCTCTGTTTTCTGCCATCTGACTTCTGTTTTCTGGTTTCTGGTTTCTGTCATCTGGCAAGCAATAAGCCGAGTCTCTTTATCAGCAGATAAAATATCAGCAAGGACAAGATCATCACCATTCTCAACCATGGTCAATGCTGATCCGACTATCTCTGTAATATCAGAAAACCCAATCCGTCCGTTTAAAAAAGCCCCCACAGCAACCTCATTGGCAGCATTGAAAACCGCCGGCTTCACCCCCCCCTGTTTTAAAGCATCAAACGCCATTCGTAAAGCCGGGAAACGGCTACAATCAGGTTTTTCAAAGCTTAAGTTCCCGCATTGGGAAAGACTTAAACGCGACAAACCAAGCTGAAGTCGCTGGGGATAAGAAAGGGCATAGGCAATGGGGATTTTCATATCAGGAATCCCTAACTGGGCCACCACAGAACCGTCAATATACTCAACAAGGGAATGGACTATTGATTCAGGATGAACAACCACCCTGATCTGCTCTCCCGGCATATCAAAAAGCCAGCGGGCCTCGATAACCTCAAGCCCCTTATTCATTAAGGTTGCTGAGTCTATGGATATTTTTTTGCCCATAGACCAGTTGGGATGAGCCAGAGCCTGGGCAGGGGTAATCCCGATAAATTCTTCCCGGGCAAGAGTACGAAAAGGGCCGCCGGAAGCAGTGAGAATAATCTGGGCCACATCTTCCCTCCGACCTGCCTCCATGGCCTGAAAGATGGCACTATGCTCAGAATCAATCGGTAACAACCGCACCCCATATGCCTGAACCTCATTCATAACCAACCGCCCTGCCATAACCAGGGTCTCCTTGTTGGCCAGACCAATATCCTTACCAGCCCTGATGGCCCCAAGGGTTGGCAGCAGGCCCGCAGCTCCAACCACGGCGGTGACCACCATCTCGCTCTCGTCCATGGTCGCAACCCGGCAGTTACCGTGCTCTCCAGAGAAAATCAGCTTCCTGTATTTTGCCGGGAGCATATCGGCAAGAGGTGCAACCAGCTCTTGCCGACCAACTGAAACGCATTCAGGAGAAAACTCCAGAACCTGAGCCGCCAGTTCCTTAATATTTTCACCGGCAGAAAGAGCTGTTATCTGAAACCGATCAGGACAGGCACGAATCACCGCAAGGACATTTTTACCTATGGAACCGGTTGAACCAAGTAGAGATATTTTTTTACGGGTCATGAATTCCCCGGAAAGATAAATAGAATATAATATAGAACAGGAGCTGTCAGCAGTAAACTATCCACCCTGTCAAGAAGACCACCATGACCGGCAAGAATTGTACCGGAGTCTTTAACTCCGCTGGCCCTTTTAACCATGGATTCTGCCAAATCCCCCATGATGGAAACTGGAACAAGCAAAATGGTGACCAACACAATAAAAACAAGACCATGGCCGATAACACCATCGGGCAGAAAAAAAGCAACCAGTAAGGCAGCAATAACTCCAAAAAACAAACCACCGACCGCCCCTTCAATCGTTTTGCCGGGGCTTATATTCGGACAGAGTTTGCGAGAACCAAAACGACGACCTATACAATAGGCTCCGGTATCTGCACCAACGGTCAGAGCGGTAAGAATTGCAAGCCAGCCGATCCCCCCATCAAAAAAACGAATAAGGACAAGATGAGAGAGACACATACCGATATAGAAAACCGCAAAACCTGCCCTGCCTAAAAAACCCATGACATCATCAAGACAGACATACCACCTGGAAACCAGCAAAATAAAACACAGCAATGCTGCAACCATCCCCGCCAGAACTCCGACCGGCTGCCCGGACAATGAACCAATAACCGGCAGGAGAGAAATCCCGATCACAACCATACGCCTTGAAGGCAAAAGAGACGGCATGGTCATCCGGTAATACTCTCTAAAAGCAATCCCGCCGCCAATCATAATAACCAGCCAGAAAAGCCAGTACGGAGCAAAAATCAGCAGCAACACCCAAACTGCTGCCATTATTAAACCAGGAAATAAACGGGCCATAATTTACAATGCCTCTATGGGTCTATGCGGGAATTTCCCCGAATCGCCGCTGCCTGCGGCCATACACAGCTATTGCTTCCATGAAGTTTTCTTTTCTGAAATCCGGCCAGGGAGTATCTGTGAAATACAGCTCGGTATAGGAAGCCTGCCAGAGCATAAAGTTTGAGAGCCGGTGTTCACCACCGGTACGAATCAAGAGATCAGGGTCAGGTTGACCGGCGGTATCAAGAAAATTACTGAGCATATCTTCACTGAACGAGTCAGATGTGAATTCTCCCCTGACACACTCAGCAGCCATTCTCCTTACAGCCCTGATCACTTCATTACGCCCGCCATAGCTTAAAGCAAGATTGAGGGTCATTCCCAAACAGGAAGATGTCGCCTTCATTACCTTCTCAAGAACACCGCAAACATCATCTGGCAGCCGATGTTTCTCACCAAGACAGTGGAGGCGAATATCATCTTTAAGCATGTTGGGAAGTTCAGTCTCAAGATAGAGCTTAAGCAGCTTCATCAAACCACTGACTTCCCCGGCAGGTCTCCGCCAGTTCTCAGTGGAGAAAGCGTACAGAGTAAGATGACGAACCCCAACCTCCCGGGCAGCTTCAACAATCACCCGCACAGAATCAACCCCGGCTTTATGCCCGGCCAGGCGTGATTTATGGTGCTGCTGTGCCCACCTGCCATTCCCATCCATAATAATCGCCACATGGGAAGGAATCATTTTATCGTCAACCGTTCCTGTTTTCTGCATAAATGTGAGAAACTGAGATAGAGGGCAATACCTTACACCTCCATAACTTCCTTTTCCTTGCCTGCGGAAATTTTATCTATGGCTTTAATAAATGCATCGGTTGCCTTTTGGGATTCCTCCTGAAGCCGAAACATATCATCTTCAGAGATTTGCTTATCATTTTTCTGTTTCTTAAAGGTATCGTTTGCCTCTCTGCGAATATTGCGGATGGCCACCTTAAACTCCTCACCAATTTTTTTAACCTGTTTGACCAGCTCCCTGCGTCTTTCTTCGGTAAGAGGCGGAATAGTCAAACGGATAACATTACCATCATTGGCTGGAGTCAGGCCAAGGTCTGAGACAAGAATGGCTTTTTCAATGGGTCTGATCATCTGCGGGTCCCAGGGCTTGATTGCAATCATGCTTGGTTCCGGAATAGTCATGGTGCCAACCTGATCAACCGGCAGCATGGAACCATAAGATTCAACTCTTATTCCATCCAACAGAGATAAAGAAGCTCTGCCGGTTCTAATCCTCATCAAATCTCTTTTGTAGGCATCAACGCTGGAGTCCATTTTTACTCTTAACTCAGCAATCACTTCACTGCTCATGACAGTCTCCTTTTCCAAAATGACAGATTTTTATGTAAGCGTTCACCATCACCCCGCCTTCGCACGATCAGGCTTACCTCACATAGGACTTTGTATAGTTCGCCAGCCTGCTTGCAGCTTGTACGAATAGGTAGCGTAGACTCCGGGTAGCGTAGACTCCGCGAGACACTGGTAATCACTTACACATCCCTGCTGATCAAAGTTCCAATGGCCTCGCCGGCGGCAGCCCGCCCTATATTACCAGGCTCTTTAATATTAAACACAAAAA
>CAZHPX010000182.1:0-3654 GCA_964534785.1 uncultured Desulfobulbaceae bacterium
GGTAAGGGAGGAATGCGGGGTATCCGGGCCATGCTCTGGGTGGGGAAAGCGGTGTTCGGTCTGGCAGGTCTTGGGGCCATGACAGAGGCGGGTTTGCTTACTTCGGCTGAGAGGGTCAGGTTTATGAAATCGTGGGACATGCTTACCATGATTCGTAACCGTCTTCATTATATCAGTAAACGCAAGGATGACCAGCTTCTCTTTGAATATCAGGAGGAAATGGCGGCGGCATTTGCTTATACAGATACAAAAGGGCAGTTGGCTGTGGAGCGGTTCATGCATCATGTCTATGGCCATTTACAGACAGTTGCGGTGATTACGGATCTTTTTTTTGAACATGTGGAAGAAGTTCTTGGCCGCAGGGGCAGAGATGGCAGGGAGAGCAACATAGAGTCTGGTATTGTTCGGCGACGGGGAAGTGTTTGTTTAAGCGGTACTGAAAAAATCGAAGATCGCCCCTGCCTGTTGATGCGTATTTTTTTTCATGCCGGACGGCTTGGCTTGCCGATTCACCATCGCAGCCGGCAACAGATCAGTGAAAATCTTGCCCTGGTGGATGATAAGTTTCGTGCTTCCAAACGGATATCAGGATCATTTTTAACTATTATTGAAGAGAGTGCAGACCCGGCATCTGTATTGGGCTGGATGTTGGATACAGGTTTACTGACCTCTTATATTCCGGAATTCTCCAGGGTTGAATCGCTGGCTCAGCATGATTTATATCATATTTACACGGTGGATCGGCATCAGATTCAAACTGTTGCGGAAGTGCATCTTATCCGTGATGAAAACCCGGAACTGTTTGCTGATTTTATCTCGCCGCAGGTATTGTATCTTGCAGCCCTGCTTCATGATATAGGCAAGGGAATGCGGGCTGATCATTCACGGCTCGGAGCTGAGATGGTTGTTCAGATTGGAAAACGATTCGGTTTGTCAGCAGATAACCGGAAGTTATTGTCTTTTTTGGTACTCCATCATTTGTTTTTGCCGGAAAATGCCCTGCGCAGAGATCCGGAAGACCAGTTATTTATTCACCAGGCAGCAGAGTTAATTATTGATGTTGAGCGGTTGAATATGCTTTATATCCTTACTATTGCCGATTCAAAGGCCACCGGCCCTTCGGCCTGGTCGGCCTGGAAGGCAAGCCTGTTAAACAGGTTATATCTGCAAATTAAAAACTGTTTGTCTATTGGTGATGATCAAAACAGGGGGGCTCTCTCCGGGGTTCAGGATACCGCTTTACTTGCCGGGCAGATAAACGGGTGTCTTGCCGGTTGCGAGGTGCGTATTGATGTTAATACGATGCCTGAAGATTACCTGTTTGCCTTTACACCACAACAGGTGGCATATCATTTGCGTCTCCATAATGATTTTGCGGGAATGCTTAAGCAGCAGGCTCTGATTTTCCCTGAACCTGACCAGGATAGCTGGTCTCTGCTCATGCTCAGCAAAGATCGCCCTGGTTTACTGGCAAAGTTTTGCGGAGTACTTGCCCTGAATAATCTAAGCGTTCTCGGGGCAAAGATATTTACCTGGCCGGATAAAACAGTTGTTGATCTGCTTGAGGTCAGGCCTGTTGCAGATATTGGTTTTGAAGAGCAGAACTGGCAGAAACTGGAGGAAGATTTAAACCTGTCAATCAATTACAGGCTGGATATAGGCCTGCAACTGCATGAAAAACGACAGGCATATGGGGTGTGGTCGGGGAGACAGGTACAGAGGCTTGAAAGGAAAGTGGTGCTGAAGAACAGCATTTCCGACAGGTTCACTGTTATTTCGGTATACGGGACGGACGGCCCGGGGACTCTTTATCATCTGACCCAGGCGTTGTCTGATTTTGGTTTGAGCATTCACCGAGTCCGGGTTGCCACTGAAGTGGAACAGTTGATTGATGTTTTTTATATAACCACCCGGGATAGAGGAAAACTGGAAAATAAGCAACAGCAGGAGGAAATCAAATTATCTCTGTTGAAAATTGTTGCTCCGGCACTCACCGGCACACCCCACGGAGTCTACACATAACAGAGGACAGAGAAATCGTTCTGTCCCCGGTGTCACAAAAACAGATACTGAACAAACCGATGAGTACCGAATTCAATCTCTACCTTTTAATAATAGGTGAGTGCCGGATAAGCAAATTGACCCGCAGGGGGTCGATTATGATGATTGTGGTAGAGCAGGGCAGTTTTTTATGCTTACAGCTCTAACATTTACAGTGTTTTAAACATAAGGAGAAGGTCAATGACGCGTAAAGACATTATGAAAATTATCAAAGAAGAAAAGGTACATTTTTTTCGCCTCCAGTTTGTTGATATTTTTGGTTATATGAAAAATATCGCCTTGCCCATCTCACAGATAGAGAAGGCTCTGGACGGGCAGATGATGTTTGACGGTTCTTCCATTGATGGTTTTGTCCGCATCAATGAATCGGATATGTATCTTAAACCTGATTACGATACTTTTACTATACTGCCCTGGAGAAAACATGATGGCAGCGGGGCAGCCAGGATTATCTGTAATGTCCACAAATCGGATGGTTCTCCTTTTGAAGGATGTCCCCGTAATAATTTGAAACGGGTTATGGAAGAAGCCGAAAAGATGGGCTTTACCATGAATGTTGGCACTGAAGCGGAATTTTTCCTTTTTGAGCGGGATGAAGATGGCCGGGCCACCACTGTCACGGGCGATGTAGCCGGGTATTTTGATGTTGATCCTGATGATTGCGGGATCAATTGCCGACGGGAAATCATTGAGACCCTGGAAGCCATGGGGTTCGAGATTGAAGCCTCCCATCATGAGGTGGCAGAAGGGCAGCATGAGATCAATTTCAAATATGCCGATGCCCTGACCGCCGCTGATAATACTCAGACATATAAATGGGTTGTCCGCTCCATCGCTGCCCAGCACGGGCTGCACGCCACTTTCATGCCCAAACCGGTCTTTGGTATCAATGGTTCCGGTATGCATACCAACCAGTCCCTGTTTAACTTAGACGGAACCAACGCTTTCTTTGATGAAAATGGTCCGTTGCAGCTCTCAGAAACCTGCTATAAATATATTGCCGGTATTGCCAGACATGCCCAGAGCTTTGTGGCTGTAACTAATCCCCTTGTCAACTCATACAAACGGTTGGTTCCCGGCTATGAGGCCCCGGTATATGTTGCCTGGTCGGCATCAAACCGTTCCGCCCTGATTCGCATTCCCGCCAACCGGGGTGTAAGTACCAGAACCGAGGTTCGTTGCCCTGATCCGAGTTGTAATCCCTATCTGGCATTTGCCATGATGCTGGCTGCCGGTCTGGATGGGATTAAAAATAACCTCGAGGCACCTGCTTCTGTCGATCAGGATATTTATTCCATGACTCCTGCGGAAAAAGAAACGGCAGGGATTGCCTGTCTGCCTGCCACCCTTGAAGAGGCTCTTGTCACCTTTAAGAATAACCCGCTTTCAAAAGAAGCACTCGGGGATCATATCTTCAGGAAGTATCTTGCCGGTAAGGAAAAAGAATGGGATTCTTTCCGTACAGCCGTAACCGATTGGGAGATAGAGAGTTATCTCGATAATTATTAATTTTTTAATTCTCCGGATGTACTCCGGATATATGGCACAAGTACAGTTTTGTAATGAAGAGGTGCTTCCTTAAGTAAAGGAAGC
>CAZHPX010000183.1:0-3630 GCA_964534785.1 uncultured Desulfobulbaceae bacterium
TAACGGTTCCCCATAAAGAAAAAATAATTTCTTTAATTGATGAAGTCGATTCCACTGCGGAAAAGATTGGAGCAGTAAATACTCTTTTATTCCGCCGTGAAGACGGGAAGGTGCTTATCCGGGGTTTTAACACGGACTGGCTTGGTTCCAATATGGCTCTGTCCTTAAAAGGAAAAATGGAGCTGAAAGGCTGTCGGGTGCTGGTACTTGGTGCGGGCGGGGCTGCCCGCGGGGTCTGTTTCGGGCTGGTCAAGGCAGGGGCTGCGGTTATTATCAGCAACCGAAGCGTTGGCAAAGGACAGGCTCTTGCGGACTGGCTTGGCTGTGAATTTGTTGCCAGCCGGGAAATTGCCCATGTCCAGGCGGATACCTTGATCAATACCACTTCTGTGGGCATGGAGCCGGGGTTTGATATGATTCCCATTAACTCAGGCTTACTTGGCAGATTTGCCGTGGTGATGGATATTGTCTATGCTCCGCTTGAAACCAGGCTTATTAAGGAAGCAAAACAGGCCGGATGCCATACGGTGGACGGTCTCGCCATGTTGCTCCTTCAGGCTGCCGCCCAGCTTGAGATATGGACGGAAAAACAGCCTCCGATTGAGGTTATGCGTCAGGCTTTGCTTGATAATCTTAGTTGCAGATAAGGTAAGCTGTTATGTCAGAAAAAGACGACGATTATATGAATAAGCAGGAAATTGGTTCAATGACAGCGAGATGTGGGCTTATAAATGAAGCTGATATTTGTAAAAAATTTGTCGCTTATAAAAGTGATGATGATGCCAAAATCTGGTTGGCAATAATGGGGTATGATTGTGAAAAAATCCAAATAATATCAGCAACTCAAATTCCAACAAGGATAAATCTTGACAGGGCTGTATCGTTGGGTGTTTCTCAGGAAAATATGATGAAACCATAAAATTTAAAAAAGCTGATATTCAGGTTAGAGTTGAAATCCTTATTGATGATGTTTTGCATACTGAAAACATATCTTTGAAGAAATCCAACAAATCAGCAGGATTTAACCAAGTAGACAAAAGGCCTGTTTTAACTTATCAGCAGGTTTGGTCTTTTGATGATGACATAGCAAAGTGGTTAAGATTATTTACAGGTGATATACCACCGGTAAAAGTTCTGTCTAAAATGCAACTGAAAAGTATAAAAGATGAGAGAAAATTATTTTCACAGAAATTCCAAACGAAAAATGACAATATATAATCCAATTTTTTGAAAATAACAAAACGCTTATTATTTCTGATATTTTAAGAGGTAGAGGTGGTTTGAGTGCGGAGTGGTTTCTTGTTACGAGAAACAGCAGCGACAATGCAGTGGACTGGATATTGAAAGACATAAATACTGTTTGTAATTTTTATGCACAAGGAGAAGTGGTTGTAAGCCCAAGAGGTAGTTTAAAAATTGGTCGGGTTACAATGCAAAGAAAAGGTGGTACGCCAGATCCAACAAGTTTGCAGTTTAAAATAAATCCTTTGCAGCTCTTTGAGGGATAAGTGCAAAATCCAGCAAGATATATTGATTTATTTGCAGGTATTGGTGGTTTCCACCAGGCAATGAGCCAGTGTTTTGGCGGGAAGTGTGTTTTTGCCTCTGAATGGGACAAAGAAGCATCAAAAACTTATTTTGAAAATTATGGCTTAATGCCGGAAGGTGATATAACACAAATCAATGAAGAAAATATACCCGAACATGATTTACTCTGTGGAGGTTTCCCCTGTCAGGCTTTTTCTATATCAGGCAAACAAAAAGGTTTTGAAGACACAAGAGGTACTTTATTTTTTGATATTGCCCGGATTGTAAAATATCATCAACCTAAAGTGGTATTTCTTGAAAATGTGCGTAACTTTGAAAAACATGATAATGGAAGAACACTTAAAACAGTAATAAAAACCCTGGAAGAACTTAATTACAATGTTTTTTATAAGGTCTTAAATGCCAGTCATTTTGGACTTCCTCAAAATCGGGAAAGAATTTTTATTGTTAGTTGCCGGAAAGATTTGGGTGTAATTAACTATAAGTTTCCAGAACCTACAAATGAAAAAGTTTCCCTTTTTGATATTCTTGAGGAAAATCCTGTAAATGCAAAAATAATTAACAGACCGGATACTGTATTTACAAGAGAGTTTAAACCACAACTTAATCTGTTTGGCGAAATTGGCTTACCCAATAGACCTATCCAAATTGGATATGTAAATAAAGGGGGGCAGGGGGAGCGCATATATAGTCCATATGGACATGCAGTTACACTTTCAGCATATGGAGGTGGAGCAGGGGCTAAAACAGGTCTTTACTACATAAACAAAAAGATAAGAAAATTTTAAGTCCGGTAGAGTGTGCAAGGGTTCAAGGCTTTCCTGATTTTTTTAAAATTCATCCATCTTTAACACAAAGTTACAAACAGTTTGGAAATACTGTCGCAGTGAATGTGTTAAAAGCTGTAATCAAGACAATTTACGCAACTGGTGTTTTTGAAAATAAAGCAAAAACACCTATAAAATCGTTGCACGTTCGGGTTGATGCGAAACCAGCGATAAACTAAATTACCGGTAGTTTCGGTACTGATTCTACCAGGCATTATATTTACCACCTGTCGATCAATTTACTTGCTTCCTAAGCTACCCGTTGCCGGATAATTCAAACAAATATCATTATGAAAGAAATAATCCCAGTTGACAAGGTCTCTGTAACCCTTGAAGTTCCCGGTTCAAAAAGCCTTACCCAGAGAGGGCTGATTGCTGCTGCCCTTGGCAAAGGAGCTTCCACCCTGATTGCCCCTCTTGCCAGTGAAGATACCGCCTACACCATTGCCGCCCTGCGGGATATGGGGGTGCATATAAACGATGAAGATCCCGGCAGATGGGTAATTGAGGGCTGTGATGGGCAAATAAAATCCCCCGGAAAAGATATTTATCTTGGCAACAATGGTACTGCCACCCGTTTTCTCACCTCGGTGACAGCCCTTGGTGAAGGGGTTTTCCATATAACCGGCAGTGAGAGGATGGCAAGGCGGCCCATCGACCCGTTGATGGAAGCTCTAAGGGGCTGGGGTGTGAATATTGTCTCTGATGCCGGTAATAACTGCCCGCCTTTGACCATCAAGGCTGCTGGTTTAAGCGGTGGTAAAACTGTTTTGCCGGCAGGGAAATCCAGCCAGTATCTCTCCTCATTACTGCTTGTTGCCCCTTATGCCCGGGAAATAGCAGAGCTTGGGGTTCAGGGCGAGGTCTATTCAAAACCGTATGTGGAGATGACCATGCGGGTAATGGCTGCGTTTGGTGTATATTGCGAATCGACCCCCTCTTTTGATTTTATCCGTATTCCCTCGGGGGGATATAAGGGGTGCGAGTACCATATAGAAGGGGATGCGTCCGGAGCCTCCTATTTCTGGGCCGCTGCGGCCATAACTGGCGGGCGGGTTACAATCAGCAATATGGCGGTGCCTTCTTTGCAGGGCGACTCCTATCTTGTTCCTCTTCTTGGCCGGATGGGATGCAATGTTCAGAAAGAAAAGGCAGGCGGTTTGACTCTGAGTGGGCCGGAACGATTGAAAGCTGTTCAGTTTGATATGGCAGATATGCCGGATGTGGCTCCGACCCTTGCCATTGTTGCTGCTTT
>CAZHPX010000184.1:0-3616 GCA_964534785.1 uncultured Desulfobulbaceae bacterium
GCGATGTTATAGGTGATGAGGGGGCTGTTTTTGAGAATCTTGTTGCCACTCATCTCCTGAAAAAGATTAATTTCCTGGAAGACAGGGATGGATACAGATATGAGCTGAGATATATCAGGGACAAGGAAGGTCGGGAAGTTGATTTTGTAATTCTTAAAGAGGGAATACTTGAAGAACTTATAGAAGTGAAATTTTCTGATGATAAAGTCTCAAAGCATCTGACATATTATGCGGAAAAATTAAATCCTCCCAAGGCAACTCAAATCGTTGCAAATTTAAAGCATTCTTATTCCATCGGCAAAATTAATATCGTTGCTCCGGGTACATATTTCAGGTGACAGGTTGTTCCAGGTTACAGGAGTTTAGTTGGGTTTTTCCTGTTACCTGTCTTTGTTAGAAGACAGAAATCAGATGACAGAAGCCAGAATAGCTCGAAGTCTACGCTATCCGAAGTCTACGCTATCCGAAGTCTACGCTATCTGCAGCCAAAGGCTGATATAATTATTAAAACAAGCAACGACACAAAATCCTGTCTTCTATCACTTGGCTTCTGTCTTCTGTCCTCTGTCACCCTGTCCCCTGTCACCTGACTCCGGTGGCTGCCACTTGTTCTCAAGTTCCACCAGCTTTGCGTATTTATAAAAAGTCCCCTCAAAATTACCAATGGCAATAACCAGTCCCGGCCACCCATCCATAATCCCTTTCTTGAGGATATACATATGGAAAAATGACCATAACCCATGAGCAAAAGCATTAAGCATGGTTGCTTTTCGCCCCTTTTTTTGCAACTTTTCTGCCCCAAGGGAAGAGTAACGATTGGTTTTGTCAATAACCTCGGCAAAATCTTTATAGGGAAACTGCCAGATTGGCTGTTTGAGGTATTCGGCAGGTTTGTCCGAGAGAATTTGATATTCTTCATGAACCGGATCATCGTTTTTAAATTGGAGGACTCCTTTTTTAAAAAGCTGAGGTTGGCGGTAATCCGGGTAAAATCCTGAATGTTTTATCCATTTACCCATGAAAAAGTTTCGCCGGGGGATATAATAAGCATCTGCTGCTTCCACCATCTCAATTGTGGCGAGAATCTCATCCCGTGCCTCCGCTGTACATCGTTCATCGGAATCAAGTGAAAAAATCCATTCATGGCTGCAGGCCGCCATGGCCTGGTTGCGTAAATTTCCAAACCCCTTGAATTCAACCTGAACAACCCTGGCTCCCATCTCGACTGCTATGGCTACGGTTTTGTCTTTACTGTATGAATCAACGAGGATTATTTCCGATGCCCATAGTACCGAATTTATGGCAGCTTTGATCTTTTCTTCTTCGTTATAGGCAATTATATAGACTGATATTTGTTTGTTGTTCATGTAAGTGTTCGAATTGATGCGGAATTATCAAGGTTGATAGCCAAGGCTGCAAATATTATGCAGACATACCTTTAAAAAACAGTTAGCCCTTACGATGTTGATTTTGGTTCACTGACTGTTTTAGCATTTTTACGCAGAAGTTATTAAGACTGTCTCCTGTTTGCATTGCCCTAAGAGATATTGCTTTGTGGAGTTCACTTCCCAACCGGAGTTGGAATTTACCGGAATATTTTTTATTGGTTGGGGGTGGCAAGGGTGATTCTTCGTTATTATATATTTCAATCCATTCATCTAATATTTTGCATAATTCATGGTAAACTTTTTCTTCTTCATCGCCATGGCAACATTGTCCTATCCAACCGGGGATTGAGCCAATATAGCAGTTATCTTCTTCTGACCACTCAACAAGTTTTAAATATCTATCTCTTTCTTTCATTTTTTAACTCCGCTAACTTCCACTTAACTTCCTTTTCCTGGTATTTTTTTGAGTCAGCTCCTATTTTTCCTGATATTGTTATTGCTATGCCTTTTGGATGTATATAATTCCGATGGCTTCCTTTGCCACCACGGTTTTGAAAACCAGCTTTTTCCAATTTTTTAATGAGTTCTCTAATTTTAACAGGCATGGAAGAAAGGTACTGTTTTGGTGCCGATTTGTCAATTTTTTTAAGGGAACAAACTGCTCCTGTTCCCCACTTTATGCTCTGCGTACAGCCTGTGGTCGTGGTTTGTTGCCTCCGGCTAACTGCACCACTATCTTGTCGGTTTTCTGGAGGCGGTTAACCAGAGTTTTAAATAAATGGCGGGAAACATCCGGATACTTTTCAATTAATTCGCTTAGTTTATCGCCTGGATAGCGTTTGACCACACAATGACTGGATGAGATAATAGAGGCGGAACGCGGCTCTTCGATGATTGCCGCCATTTCCCCGAAATATTCCCCCGGCTCCGTAATCTCGGCAATCTTTTTCCCTCCTCTAAGCACCGCGATCTTGCCACGGACAAGTTTAAAGAAGTCCTTATCCTGATTACCCTCCTGGATAATTATATCATTGTCATGGTATTCTTCCACATCAGGATTGACAAGATAAGCAGGCAGGGTGTCTCCATGGACAACTGTCCGGCGGAGCACCTCCTCAAGGGTGGTTACCCCATCCCTTGCCTTTTGGAGGGCCGCTTCCCTAAGGGTGTACATTCCTTCCTGGGTGGCTATCTTGCGGAGTTGTTCTTCGGAAACTTCAGCCTGGATGGCCTGGGATACGTCTTCGGTGACTTCCATAAGTTCGAAAAAACCTACCCTTCCCTTATAACCAAGACCGTTACATGCCGGGCACCCTTTACCTTGATACAGTTCAAGTTCATCTAACTCTTCTTCCTGAAAGCCGGCACTGAGCAATTCTTTGTTGCTATAAGTAGCAGGCTGCCGGCATTTCTTGCAGATTCGTCGTCCCAACCGCTGGGCAAGCACCATGGTAAGAGATGAGGCCAGCAGGTAGGGGGGAATGCCGATATCCACCATCCTGCCCACGGTGGCTGCGGCATCGTTGGTGTGAAGGGTGGAAAAGACGAGATGACCAGTCATGGCGGCCTTCATGGCTATTTCAGCGGTATCTATATCACGGATCTCACCAACCATTATTATATCCGGATCCTGGCGAAGAAATGCTTTTAAGGCGGCGGCAAAGGTCATGCCCACTTCTGTGTTTACATTTACCTGGTTTATGCCTTTGAAATTGAACTCGACCGGATCTTCAGCGGTGAGAATCTTTATATCTTCTTTGTTAAGCGAGTTAAGGGCAGAGTAAAGTGTAACTGTTTTTCCTGAACCTGTAGGACCGGTTACCAGCAGCAACCCCTGTGGTCTTTCCAGACATCTTCTTAAGGCGGCAAAGGTTTTCTCTTCAAAACCGAGTTTGGTAAGATTGACATTTAGTGATCCCTTGTCAAGGATACGAAGGACAATACCTTCACCAAAGAGCAGGGGCAGGGTGGAGACCCGGAAATCAACGGCCTTGTTACGCCCCATCCGTATTTTGATTCGTCCGTCCTGGGGGACACGTCGTTCGGTGATGTTGAGGTCGGCAAGGATTTTCACCCTTGCTACCAGGGCGTTTTTTATGGTTAGAGGAAGATTCATGGATTTAAACAGGGTTCCGTCTTTACGATACCGCACCTGCATGCTCTCCTCAAAGGGTTCTATGTGGATATCGCTGACCCCATCTTGAACGGCTTTGACAAGAATGCCGTTA
>CAZHPX010000185.1:0-3602 GCA_964534785.1 uncultured Desulfobulbaceae bacterium
ACCCTCCTGTGTTGATTATGAAAAAATTATACCACATGTTATACGACATTACACGCCTGACATGACACTAGCCTGGGAGGTGCAGGGGGAATAGTTACTATTTTTCACTCGTTAAAATAACTCTGTAAAAGCCAGTTTACACCGAGGTGAAGCATTTCTTCGTCACTTCCTGCCAGTCCCTGCAGTTCGTCTACCCGTAAAGGGCGGTTCATTGTAATTCGTCCATCTGTCATTTCCCGGCGGAACATATCCAGATTATAGAGAGCCAGAATGAACTCGTCTAATTGTTTGCGGTTGGGGCGAAATCCCCGGCGTATTTGTTCATGTTGCAGCAATCTGGTCAGAGAATCGTTATGTTTGCTGTAGATGTCAAGTGCCTGATCCGTAAGATATGTTACAGGTGTTTGTTGATTCTTTTCGGCAAAACCATGACAATGCGGTTCCTGGACAAGAACAAACAGCTCTTCGTCCCGGGCGTTATCTCTGTTGCTGCAGATTCCCCTTCCCACAGGATAAGCCCGACAGGCACCGGGCCGGTCAGGATAGACTCTGCACCCCATGGTTTTATCAACAAAAACACAACTGGCACGACCATCATCGATCATGGTCAGGTAGCAGCCGGGAAATATCTGCTGTTTGTCCCATTCAATGATGACATACTGTTCCAGAAAGGCACCGGAATGTATATTGAGGTGTTTTTTCAGGCGGAGGACATCATAAGGGGTCAGGGCAAGATCAAGTTCCCGGCAGCATTCAGTAAAACATTTTACCTCCGGGTGACAGTCAAAATAAAAATTATCTCGGCGGTTAATTGGCCGGATGTTATCTGTGATCTGCTCAGACATTATACCTGCCGTTATCGACAACCTCTTCTATTTGCTCGTTGTTACCTCGTTCTTTTAAGGCCAGAAGCGGACTGGCAATAAAGATTGATGAGTAGGTTCCCACAATTACTCCGATAAGCAGGGCAAAAGAAAAATCATGAATTGCAGAGCCGCCGAAGATACATAATGATAAAAGTACCATGCAGGTGGTAAGCGAGGTTACAATGGAACGGCCAAGGATCTGGTTGATACTGGTGTTAATGATCGTAAAAAATCCAGTATTTTTCATTTTGCGTAAGTTTTCCCGGATGCGGTCAAAGACGACCACCGAGTCATTTAAAGAGTAACCGGCCAGAGTGAGCAGGGCAGTGACAAGGAGCAGGTTTATTTCAAAACCGAGAAGCCAGCATATGGCGAGGACCACCAGGACATCGTGAAAGGTGGCACCGGCAGCCGCCAGGCCGAAGCTGAAATCAAAGCGGATGGCAAGATAGCAGAGAACCCCTAACAAGGCTATGGCGATGGCCTGAATTGCCCGGTTACGAAGCACCTCTGATACGGACGAACCTATTTCGGACTGGCTTTCCAGGACAAATCGTTTTTCCGGATGGTGTTCGTGGAGGATTACGGTTATCTCCCTTGCGAGATGAGCGACTGTTTCTTCTGATTTTTTCATTTTGACTATCAATCTATGTTCGCTGGTTACTTCCTGCAGATCTATGCCGGGGAAGTTGTTCTTTGCCAGTGATGCACGGATATCTTCAAGTTCAAATGGTTTGTCAGTTTTGTATTGCAACAGTGAACCTCCGGCAAAATCCACTCCCATATTGGCTTCCCCCCGCAATATGTCAACAAAAGCAAACATACCCAATACCACCATAACCGCTGAACACATAAATGCGACTTTTCGCATTTTCATGAAGTTAAAAGAAGGTTTTTTGATAAAGCGCATGAATTTAAGTTTTTTCAGCTTGCGGGTGGAGTAAAGGGTTTCATAGATCATTCTGCTGCAGAATAACACGGCAAAGAGGTTGAAAATAATTCCTAAGGACAGGGTAATGGCAAAACCCTTAATGGGACCGGTTCCAAAGAGGAACAAGGCCATGGCCGTGATAAGGGTGGTGACCTGGGAATCGACAATGGACAGAAATGCCTTGTTGAAACCGGCATCAACCCCGGATTTGACTGATTTACCCAGGGCAAACTCCTCCCTGATTCTCTCAAAGATGAGGACATTGGCATCAACAGCCATGCCTATGACGAGGATGATCCCGGCAATACCAGGCAGGGTCAGGGTGGCACTCAACAGGGCCAGGCCGGTAAAGAGAAGAAATATGTTGAGGGTAAGGGAAAAGTTGGCGATTATGCCGGAGAGCCGGTAATAAATAACCATGAACACCAGAACCATGAAGGCCCCAAAAATTCCGGACACCAATCCTCTGTTTATGGAATCCTGGCCGAGGCTTGCCCCGACGGTCAGGTTCTGGATAATGTCCACAGGAGCCGGCAAGGCTCCGACCCGGAGAACGATGGCAAGGTCGGAGGCCTCTTCCGGAGAAAAACGACCGGAAATCTGGGCACTGCCCCCGAGAATTTTTTCTTTGATCACCGGTGCGGAACGAACCACTTCATCAAGGACAATGGCGAGGCGTTCGCCAACATTTTTTTCGGTAATACCGGCAAAAATCTTGCCGCCACGGTTAGTGAGGTCAAGGCTGACAAGGGGTTCGTTAAAGGGGCCGCCAAAACGGACCTGGGCGTTTCTGACCATCTCGCCGGTCATCAGCAGTTGAGTATGGAGCAGGATTGGAGTTTTTATTTCCTGATTTGTTCGGGGATCAAGAATGGGTTGGAAATATATTTCCGTGTTTTCAGGAAGCAGTGCCTGAATGGCCATGTTGAGCCGTGTTCTGTCGTTTCCTTCCTGCCATTGTCCGGATTTAACAGCTTTGTCTATCATCTGGTTCAGATCAATGCCGGTATCGTCGGCCACTAGTTTGAATCCCAACTGGGCAGTCTTGCCAATGAGATCAATGGCCCGCTCCGGGTCTTTGATTCCCGGTAACTGAACAATAATATTACTTTCTCCCTGGCGGATGATCACCGGCTCTGTCACCCCGAACTGATCTATCCGGTTGCGGATAATCTCCACAGACTGGTTGACCGCATTGGTGTGGATGAAATCTATTTCTGCCTCGGTCAACTTAATGGTGATTTTGGGAAACGCCCCGGGGGTGGCATCAACTGTTATGTCAAGATTGTCAAAGTCATCTTTTATAATGGTGTTGACGGTTTCCACAGCTCCGATGTTGGGCAGGGTCAGGGTAACTATGTGCGGATTATCGGATTTGAGACGAACCGCAGTGATATTTTCGTCTGCCAGGGCATCCTTTAAATCGGATGCGGCAAGATTAAGTGAGTTTACCGCAGCTCTGTCAAGATCAACCCTGAGGACAAGATGCATGCCTCCCTGGAGATCAAGACCGAGTTTAAGTTTGCCCGGCGACAGGTATTTGTTCCACCAGTCCGGTACACCCGGATAGAATGAGGGTGTCAGAATCATCCCTGCAAAAATGATAACGGAAAGAAGAAGGGCGAGTTTTAGTTTAAGGGCCGTGCTCATCGGATCTCCGATTGTTATTTGAAGGAGTGGGCATTAAATAACTTGGGCATAACAGTGCCGCAATTTTCTTGTCTCCCGTGCTTAAGGGCAAGTTATATGTCTAAGTTATTTAATGTACATCCCTCAAGTCTATGGATTATTGAAATTAGAGTTCA
>CAZHPX010000186.1:0-3596 GCA_964534785.1 uncultured Desulfobulbaceae bacterium
AAAAAGGTGATGAGTGCCAAAGACTCGAACAAATCTGAGACAGTATTAAAATATTTACAACATAAATGTCTGCCGACAAAGCATCTCCGGCCAAATTGGCAATTACAGAATTTATGTAAAAAACAAATGTTAAATTGTCACCTCGCGTAGATATTTGCAGCCTTCTTCAGGCGGCATGGGGTTTATATAAAAACCTGACCCCCATTCAAAACCTGCTATACTGGTAAGCTTTGGAACTATTTCAAAATGCCAGTGATAATGATCAAGAGGTTCTGAGCGAAGCGGTTGGGTATGGAGGACAAAATTATATGGAACCCCGGGAATGCAGGCATCAAGGCGGCGAAGAGTCTCGGAAAAAATATCAGTCAGCCTGGACAGGCCATGATCGTCAATTTCCATATATGACGAGTTATGTTTTCTCGGCATGATCCACATTTCAAATGGTGTTCTTGGGGCAAACGGCATCAGGGTAACAAAATGATCATTACTGCATACTAATCTGACATCCTGTTGAATCTCCTGGCGGATAATATCACAAAAAATACAGCGATCCTTGTATTTATAATAAGAGACGGTACCAGCAAGCTCGGATGTAACCATGCGGGGCAGAACAGGCAGGGCAACTAATTGAGAGTGGGAATGTTCAAGAGATGCTCCGGCGGCCCGGCCGAAATTTTTAAAAACCATTACATATTTAAAGCGGGGATCTTTGCCAAGGTCATGAATACGATCCCTGAATGCCCGAAAGGTTAACATCATCTGCTCGTGGGGCAGATAGGTGAATATGTCCTCGTGGCGGGGGGTTTCAATGATAACCTCATGTGCCCCTATTCCGTTCATTCGATCATATAAACCTTCTCCCTGTTTGTCAAGCTCACCTTCAATGACCAGAGCGGGATATTTGTTGGGAACTACCCTTAGCGACCATTCCGAAGAGTTATCATGTATGTCGGATTGCCGACCATAGACAAGTACCTCGTTTGGGGTCGTCTGTTCATTGCCGGAGCAGAGGGGACAAAAACCACCTTTTGTCCCATTTCGCTCAATGACAAAGTCAGTGGGTCTTTTGCTACGTTCCTCGGCGATGATGATCCATCTGTTCAGGATTGGATCTTTGCGTAATTCCGGCATAATCTATATCTGTCCCTGTTCTTTCTCCTGTTTTTCCTGTCTTGTTTTACAGTCAATACAAAGTTCTGCCATCGGTCGGGCCTCTAATCTCTGCGAAGAAATGTTTTCCCCGCATTCATCACAGATGCCATAAATACCTTTCTCTATCCGGGCTAAGGCCTCATTGATTTTTGTCATGAGTTTTTGTTCCCGATCGCGGAGGCGTAACTCAAAGTTTCGATCTGATTCTATGGTTGCCCGGTCATTGGGGTCAGGAATATTATCCGGCTGTTTGTTCATTGCAGTTAAAGTCTGCTCTACATCATCATAGATATCTTGTTTGATTGCTTTAAGCAGTTCTTTACATTTATCCAGATCCTGTCTGTCCATTTTTCTCTCCATCTTAATTAGGCTACTCACCATCCGGCACTCACCAGCTTATTCAGCTCTGTTTTTCCAATAGCCGGTGAGTGCCGGATCGGCAGTAGTCACCGCCCTTTCCCCCCTGTTTTTTCAACAGGCAAATATTTCCGATAACCATGCCTTTATCCACGGCCTTGCACATATCGTAAATGGTTAATGCCGCAACAGCAACAGCGGTCAATGACTCCATCTCAACTCCGGTTTTACCAGTGATGGAAACCTTTGCTTCAATTTCTATGATACAGCCATCGTCAATGCAATGGAGATTTATATCAATGCCGGTAATAGATAAGGGATGGCAGAGAGGAATAAGCTGGTCAACTTTTTTGGCCGCCATGATTCCGGCAATCCTGGCAACACCAAGGACATCCCCCTTTTTCATGGAACCAGCCTTGACCATGGAGTAAGCCTTTTCCGACATGATCACATACCCCCCAGCTACAGCAAGGCGGGTAGTTTCATTCTTTCCGGAGACATCCACCATGCGGGCGTTCCCTTGCTCATCAAAATGGGTGAACTCCGGTTTGTCTGTCATCTCTGCTTATCCTCTACTTTTTCCTTTTTTTTCTGACGACCACTGAAAAGACGGGCGAAAAACCCGTCTTCCTGTTCTTCTTCAATATCGTCAAGCTCTCGTAGTAATTCTTTTTGTTGTCTGGAAAGATCTGTCGGGGTCTGAACCGTGATTTCGACCACCATATCCCCCCTGGCTCGACTTCTCAAGCTGACAATTCCTTTTCCTTTGAGGATAAACCTCTCGCCACTCTGGGTTCCGGCCGGGATTTTTAACGATGCAGAATCGTAAATGGTGGGTACTTCAATTTCGTAACCAAGAGCAGCTTTGACCATGGAAACTGGACATTGAAGATAAATGGTCTGTTCGTCCCGCTGGAAAAATTCATGGGGCTTGATATGAATTACCACATATAGATCGCCGGAACGACCGCCGCGGCGGCCTCCTTCACCCTCACCGGAAAGACGCATTCTTGAGCCGGTATCAACTCCAGCCGGGATTTTCAGGTTTACTTTTTTACTTTTATTTACCAATCCTTCTCCGTTGCAGTCAGCACAGGGATCGGTAATCACCTGTCCCCGGCCGCGACATTGCGGGCAGGTTGAACTGACCTGGAAAAAACCCTGTGAACGGAGAACCTGGCCGCGGCCGCGGCAGGCAGGGCAGACCCGGGGTTTGCAGCCGGGGCGGGAACCGCTCCCCTCACATGTCCAGCAGGTTTCTTTTTTGGTTATCTCAACTTTCTTTTCCACCCCATGGACAGCGTCCATAAATGAAATTTCAAGGTCATAACGAAGGTCATCACCCTGGACAGGCCCATTGGGGCTTCGTTGACGATCATTGCCAAACCCGAACAGGTCACCAAAGACACTACCCATGTGAGAGAAAATGTCTTCGGCGGAACCAGGATCGTTGTAGCCGCTGTCTTTCAACCCCTCATGACCATATCTATCATAAAGCTGTTTCTTTCGGGAATCACTTAAGACTTCATAGGCCTCGGCAGCTTCCTTGAAATGGGTTGCAGCCTTGTCATTGTCAGGGTTGTGGTCAGGATGGTACTTCATTGCCAGTTTGCGGTAGGTTTTTTTTATAACCTCCGCATTTGCATCCCGGGAAACTCCGAGGATCTCATAATAACATCTGCTCATAATGCTTGAATAAAACTCCTTTTATGGTTATCTTTCTGTTATAATTGTCCAACATCACTCTGTTTTATATTTATGTTCTCATATGTTACAGTCCGATGATTGTGCAGCTTTTTTAAATTAGCTAGGAGCTTGTCCGAGAATAGGCATTTTTTCTCAGGTCAAGGCATTTTCAAAAAAATAGCACAGCCATATAAGTGATATTGCGAGCATATTTTTTTGGAAATAACGCAGAGATGGGGGAAAATTCATTCTCGGACAAGCTCCTAAAGGCATTACACAGCGGAAGCGGGGTAACGAGAAAACTTTGCCTGGTTGTCCGGCCTTTATAAGAGCTTAATTTAACTTTTATTTTTTTTATTTAACTGTTCATGGATTGCCCGGGCGAGTCCGGGACCTATCCC
>CAZHPX010000187.1:0-3581 GCA_964534785.1 uncultured Desulfobulbaceae bacterium
CCCCCTCTAAAATAGAAGCGACCAGCTTAACAATAACCGGGTTGTTATCAACAACAAGTGCTTTGCGATCAGTGTTTTTATTATCGGTCATCTGCCATCAATCCTCTGATTTTTATCATAAATTCTTTAACAGCAAAAGGTTTACTGAACACCAGATCAGCCCCTAACTCAAGGGCGGCAGGCAGATAGGCATCCGGCCCTATCCTTCCCCCTCCCGATATAGCCACAATCTTGATATCCGGAAACTCTTTTTTCATGAGCCTTATGGTTTCCAGACCTTCCTGTTCAGGCATAATTAAGTCTGTCACTACTATCTCTGCGGGGTGTTCCCGTTGAACCTGCATTCCTTTTCGACCGTTTTCAGCTTCCATGACAGTGTAACCGCTCCACTCCATCACCTTGCGAAGAAGAGCACGCATTTGATCGTCATCATCAATTACCAATACTCTCATCCACTATCCCCCAAAATGTCCAAAAGAAAATCTCTCTGATACAACTTGACTTAAGCGAATAAAAGATTAACTGGGTATCCGCTTAACTCAAGTTCATACAATATGTAGTGGTCACTCGTTATCAATTGGGTCAAGGTTCAGATTCGTACGGGGAAATTTTTCTTCCATAATCCGCTACACTACATGTAGTGGCTGCTGGAGTCAAGTGCATACCCCAGTTCTTTTTTTATCCAGTTAATCCTGTTAATCCTGTCAAAATATTTTCTTTGTTAGTTTCTCGTATTCCATTAGCTTGTTTTTTTTGACAGGATTGACAGGATAGACAGGATTTTTCTTTTTCTGGGGTATCCGCTTAACTCAAGTTCATACAATATGTAGTGGTTGCATAACTTTTCAAGAGACAACCTCCTTATCCTCGTTGCACCAGTGCGGTGTAACTACATCCGGCACTCACCAGCTTATTCAGCTCTGTTCTTCCAAGAGCCGGTGAGTGCCGGGTTTCTGGCCACAGAGCAACCGATGGAAGGTGACACCGCAGAGCGGTGTCACCAGGGCAAAAGAAAATAAAAGATTATTTATACCTGATCTCAAAAGAAAAGTTTACGGATAGATTCAGCAAGCAATCGTATTGCCAAAGGTTTGCTTAAAAAACGACTTATCCCGGCTAATTCCAATTCTGCCGGGGTAACTGCCTCTGAATATCCGGAACAAAGAATAATTTTAATCTCCGGATACTGTTGATGTACTTGTTTTGCCAGGGATAATCCGGTCAGCCCCGGCATGGTCTGATCAGTAATCAGCAGATCAACCAGCCCATTTTCCCGGTGAATAGTATCCAGAGCTTCTTCGCCGTTTTTTGCCGAAAAAACTTTATAACCGAGATATGTTAACATCTGGCAGCCCATTTTAACAATATCTTCTTCATCATCAACAAATAAAACCGTCTCTGTTCCTGTTGGCATATTATTAACAACGACGCTCTGTGCTTCAGGTTCACCACCAGAGCAGGGAAATAGTACCCTGATTGTTGTCCCCTGCCCAAGAATTGACTCAACAACAACAGCACCATGATGGGAAGCAACAATACCGTGGATAACAGCCAGACCCATTCCCGTCCCCACTTCCTTTTCACGGGTGGTATAAAACGGGTCAAATATACGATCAAACTCTTTCCCCACAATACCATGACCCGTATCGCTGACCGTGAGGACAATGAATCTGCCCGGTGAAATATCAAACAAACCGGATATTTTCCGGCATTCATTATCATCTATAACTGTTTGAGCAAGTTCTATATTAATCTCTCCAACTTTATCCCGGCCTATGGACTGAGCGGAATTGCTTGCCAGATTCATCAGTATCTGGTGTATCTGGCCGGGATCGGCAAAAATCTTATCAAGTGATTGGGCAACATTAACATTGATGGTGATGGTGGCCGGTAATGATGCCCGGAGCAATTTTCCCCCTTCTTTTATAACTGGAGCAATATCGATTTCTCTTTTCCGGCTGTTTTGCTGGCGGCTGAAGGTGAGGATTTGCCCGACAAGCTCCTCAGCCCTCACTCCTGCCCGTTTTATAACAATCAGACATTCAACAATCTCTTCTTGAGTGGGCGGCTGCGGTCTCAATCCATCTCCAGTTTGTTTATTACCTGCCAGTCTATAAATAAGCAGGTCGGTGTTGCCCAGAATTGCGGCAAGGATGTTATTAAAATCATGGGCTATACCACTGGCAAGGGTGGCAATGGCTTCCAATTTTTGGGCATGAACCAACTTTTTCTCAAGTTTCCTCATTTTGGTTATATCTCTTGCTGTGCTGACAAAACCCATCAGTCTGTCTTCCATTATAATTGGTTGGCAGATCACCTGAAATGTTTTGCCGGCAATCTCTCTTTCAACTGTTCTCTCTGCACCATTTACAGCAGGGCAGGAAGAGCGACAGGGAGAGCTGCAGTGTTTTTCATCAGATAATAACTGACAACAGTATATCTCCAACTGCTCCTGGATATTTTCTTTCTCAAAAACCAGTTCCGCAGCTTTATTTTTTTTGATAACCTTTCTCTCTAAATCAAGAATCAGGATTACATCCTGAATGGCGTCAAAAGTTCTCCTCCATTCAGCAAGACTGACCTGCAATGTCTCTTCACTGTTTTTACGCCTGTTAACTTCCTCCTGCAAATCATCTGTCCGCTTAACAACAATTTTTTCAAGCTGTTCTTCATGGACAAGCAACTCCCTGTTCTTTTTCTCAAGCACCTGATTAAGTAAAGTAATTTTTCTAAAAAACAATGAAAATGTATAATAGAGAACAATTGCCGCAACCATAAAAATAAAAATAAACAATCCAACCATCTTAAACAGTATCAGCCGCTGAGCTGCCATGATTTCGGTCACATCAATACTTATAAAAATTTTGCCAAGGCCCCTGCCGGATACACTGTTTAACTTCAGGCCCAAGACCACCATCATTTTCTGCCCCTGCCAGGAAACAACCTGAATGTCCTTGTCAAAATCAAGAAGTTCCCCCTGCTGACGGAAAAAATCATCATCCCCGGGATATAAAATCATATCTCCCTTGACGATATAACCATTACGACCAGTTTTATTTATTTTTTCTCCAACATCCCGATCAAGAAGCAGACAACTGCCAATAGACATCAGCCTGTTTATTTTTTCCATAAAATATTCAGGGGCAATCCCGACAACAATATTGCCGATAAAGGCATTATCCATGATAATCGGCACAGCTATACGAAATGACAGGATATCACTACAGACTGAAAAACCTGTGACAGATTCCCGAGTATTTATATTTCTGAAAATTGCAGCGTTTTTTTCAGGTGAAAGAGTATCACCAAACAATTCCGGCTGGTGAACTCTGAGAAAGATTGTTCCGTCTGGCTGAATAAAAGTCATGCAGTTCAGCCATGGGTTTACCTTTTGAAAAGATATAAGTACCGGAGTGATATATTGAAGAAGAACCTGCCGGTCTCCGTTGATAACAGCCTGGGGAATCTGACGATCTCCATCTATTATTCCTGTTATTCGCTTGAAATTATATTCAGTAATATCCCGGGTAAACTGTTGAAACAATATTGAGACTGTTTCAGTCTTAGAGATAACCATATTG
>CAZHPX010000188.1:0-3579 GCA_964534785.1 uncultured Desulfobulbaceae bacterium
AGTCCATTCAACCCTGTTCTTCCAATAGCCGGTGAGTGCCGGATGCGTCCTCAGGAAAAACCGGCTAATATCTCCTGCCTCTCTATCCGCAGAGCACAAAGCAGAAGGTACCAACCGCAGAGCGGTGGTACCAGGGCAAAAGCAGCTCTTCAAATCTGTAATTAATAACCAGCAATTATGGCACGGAATCAATAAACCCGGAAGCCAAAATAAAAAAAGGGACTACGGCCAACACCGCAGTCCCCATAAAAAACAACCAGTTGTTTTTTATATTACATGCCGATCATGCCGCCAAACGGGTTAGCGTAAAGCAGGATCAAAGCAACAACCAGACCATAAATAGCAATGGACTCAACCAGAGCCATACCAAGAATCATGACGGTTATGATAGCACCTTTTGCTTCAGGATTACGGGCAACACCACTACAAGCACCGTGCAGACCAGTACCCATACCAATACCTGAACCAAAACCGGAAAGTCCAACAGCAAGAGCGGCTGCAATACAAATCAATCCAATGTGAATATACTCCATTTTACTGTTTCTCCTTTAAAAAAATTATATCATTTGGCCTTCTTCTATTACACAACACTCGTTGTGTAATACTTAAACATTATCAATGATGGGCGGGTTCAAGTGCCTGGGCACAGTACAGGGTGGCAAGAAGAACAAAGACCATTGCCTGTATTATTGAAACCAGCGTACCAAGAACGAGGATTGGTACAGGTGCCAAGTACACACCAGCCAGTGTAACAATTACCCCCAATAAAATCTTCTTGGCAAACATATTACCAAAAAGACGCATGGACAGAGAAAGGAGACGGGCAAGATTACTGACAATCTCAAGAACAAACATGAACGGTGCCATCACCGGAATTGGACCGGTGAAATGCTTGTAATATTTGAGTCCATGAGTACGAAAACCCAAGACATGATGGGTAACCCAGACAATAATGGACATCGCCACGGTGATATTAAAACTTGCAGTCGGAGATGTAAATCCCGGAATATTCCCGATAAGGTTGGAAAGAGAAATATAAAGAAAAAATGTTGCCAGCATGGGGAAGAGCATGAGTGCATTTTCCTCACCAAGATTTTCAGCAAGAAAATCTTTCAAACCACCAAGAAGAACTTCCCAGAAGTTTTGACCTCCACCAGGAATAAGTTCCATTTTATCCATGGTTAACTTTGGTATAATGATCAAAAAAGCCATAACCAACCAAGTGTATGTCATATAAGGCTGACATAATTTTTCCAGCAGCCCGTCACCAATGGGTCCATAGGGTACCGGCAGTCCTAATTGATCGAGAATAAGCGAAATAAATAATATCGGCTGTTCCATGACCTACACTCCCTCCACTTTTTGCAACGAATATATCTGTTTTACCTTAACCAAACATACAATAACAACACTGAGAACAATGATTGACAAACCAACAAGGAGACCAATCATATTAACATTGATCTTGGACACTGCCAGAAAAATAAGTAAACCAAGAACAGTCAATCTTGCGTAGAACTTAAGCATAAACTTCACCTTCTCAAACCGATGTACAGACTCTACACCACTCTGTCCGGCGACACTGTTAACAAACTGGTCAATATCCCGCTTTAAAAAATAAAAACTTAAATTGACCAGAACACTACCAATCAAAACCGACCTGGCAAAATACCAGTCAAACCAAAACCAGCCGCCAACAACAAAAATACCAGACAACAACAAACTGCAGGTAATGATATAACGCATCAAAAGCAGGGCAGGATCAGAAGCCCGGACAGATCCATCTGGTATAATTTTATCTTTTACAGGTTCCTGTTTCACTTTTCATCCTGCAAATCACGGACTACCCTCCACAGGGTTCTAAAGCCCGCTGCTATCCCAAGGGCAAGAAAGATAAAAGTCAACCAAGGGGATGTCCGACCGTCAAAGACTTTTTCATCAAGATACCAGCCCATCCCAAAACCAATCATAATGGAAAAGGCAAAAGTCAGGCCAACATGACCGTGTGAGGCAAGCAACCTGAACATTTCCCGTCGTTCTTCCGACATTATTCCTCTCCCCCTGCCATTCACTTATAAAATTTGTAAGCAAGCAATAGCACGCAATAGTAGCAAACGCAATGTTTTTTTCATTAAACTGTCATTTTTTTGAATGACGATTCAGTCATGAAAAGCGTTTTTTCCAGCGAATCCCGGTCATGGGCAGCGGATAAAAACGAAGCCTCAAACTGTGAAGGAGCAAGCCAGACACCAGCTTCAAGCATCTGTCTGAAATGAGTACCATACCTTATTGTATCCGCTTTCATGGCTGATGAAAAATCAACCACCGGCTCGCTGGTAAAAAAACAGGTCATCATTGAACCAATCCGGTTACATACGGTATCCACCCCGACAACTTCCCCTATACTGGCAAGCCGGCTGCCAAACCATTCGCTCTTTTCTTCCAGTTCCTCGTAAAAACCAGGTTTACGAAGCTCTTTAATTAAAGCAAGACCGGCAGCCATGGCCAGAGGATTACCGGACAGGGTCCCGGCCTGATACACCGGTCCGTCCGGTGCTATCATATCCATAATATCTTTCCTTCCCCCGTAAGCTCCCACGGGCAGACCTCCGCCAACAATCTTACCAAGGCAGGTCAGATCCGGCATAATGGAAAACCGTTCCTGGGCACCGCCAGGGGCAAGGCGAAAGCCGGTGATAACCTCATCAAAAATCAAAACAATACCCAACTCAGAGGTCAGATCACGAAGAGTCTGTAAAAATGCCATATCCGGAACGATTACTCCCATATTACCTGCCACCGGTTCAACGATTACACAGGCGATCTCGCTGCCTCTGGCCCGAAGGGTTTTTTCCAGCTCTTTTATATTATTATAAGGTATGGATATTGTGTTTTTCACAATATCTTCCGGCACCCCCGGACTGCCCGGAATGCCAAGGGTTATCACTCCAGAGCCGGCTTTAATCAGAAAAGAATCCGCATGACCGTGGTAACAGCCATCAAACTTGACAATCACATCCCGTCCGGTGAATCCCCTCGCCAGCCTGACAGCACTCATGGTTGCCTCGGTACCGGAATTGACAAATCTGACCTTATCCATGGAGGGGACAGAATCACAAACCATTTCGGCAAGTTCCACCTCAAGCGGGGTTGGAGCACCAAAACTTGTTCCCATCTCTGCAGCCTCACCTATCGCTTTAAGTACCGCCGGATGGGCATGACCAAGAATCATCGGCCCCCAGGAGCCGACAAAATCAATATAAGAGTTACCATCAACATCTTTCACCTTGCAACCGGCAGCCTTCTCCACGAACAATGGATCACAGCCAACGGATTTACAGGCCCGCACAGGGGAGTTTACCCCTCCGGGAATCACCATTTTGGCCCGTTTAAAAAAATCATGGGAATTTTCTGTATTCATTTTCTTTACCAGTTAGATGTAAATAAAATCAGATAAACGACAAGGGACAGAAACCAGAAACCAAATATAGCACGACTGACATTTATCTGTCAAAAAATATCATTAAAATATCCGGCCAGCCACCAGAAACTGGAATTTTTACTTGTCACCCATGCAAG
>CAZHPX010000189.1:0-3572 GCA_964534785.1 uncultured Desulfobulbaceae bacterium
TCAGCCTTTGGCTGCAGACCATTCTGTCCCCTGTCCCCTGTCCCCTGTCCCCTGAAACCTGTAACCTGAATCAAAAACTTCGCATCAATGACCCCACCACCAGCATCCAGCCGTCAACCAGGACGAAAAGCAGGAGTTTAAAGGGAAGTGAAATGATAATTGGAGGAAGCATCATCATACCCATGGCCATGAGAACCGAGGCGACAATCATGTCAATCACAAGAAAGGGAATGTATATCATAAATCCCATCTGAAAGGCTAATTTCAGCTCGGAAAGCATGAAGGCGGGAATCAGAATGGTGGTTGAAATTTCACTTCTGTCATCAGGTTGTTCCTGTTTGGTTATATCAATAAAGAGTTGCAGTTCGCTTTCCTGTACCTGGGAAAACATAAAATCCCGCATGGTTTCCACAGTCTTGTCAATGGCTTCCTTCTGACTGATTTCCTCGTTTAAGTATGGTTGGAGAGCAGTAGTGTTGATGGTGTTGAGGGTTGGGGCCATGACAAACAAGGTCAGAAAAAGAGCAAGACCGATAATAACCTGGTTCGGCGGGATGTTCATGGTTCCCAGGGCCTGGCGGACAAATCCGAGAACGATGATTATCCGGGTAAAAGCGGTGGTCATCAGAATTATGGCCGGAGCAACCGAAATAATGGTCAGAAGAAAAATTACCTGGAGAACAGTGGAAACTTCCTGGGGGTTTTCTGTCTCCTTGATTCCTATGGAGATGGTCGGCAGACCTGTAGCCCCTGCAACGGCAGGCAGTAAAAGCAGGATTGGGAGTATGAACAATAATGGTTTCATTGTTTTTTTGCGAGGATGGTTTTGAAATCAAGAGAGGTCTTTTCCGTTGTTATTTCCTTTTCATCTATGAAATCAGCAAGCAGGTTGATCCCGCCGGAAGTTACGCCAATGAGTAATCTCCGGTTGTTAACCTCCACCAGAGCAATGGAGCTTTTTGGCATAATATGTTTGATCTCAACAACTTTTATGTTTCCCTGCTGGAGGGCACCAAGCCCGAATCGTTTACGAAGTAATCCGTAGATGCAGAGTATAAGACCGATAACCACAAGCAATGCCCAGGCCGTTCTTAATAATTCTGATCCCATTGATATAGGCTCAGAGGCAAGGGCAGGGACGGGGGCAAGAATAATAAATAGAAATAAAATAAAAATTTTCAAAATATTACCCAAGCCTGGAAACACGATCAGCCTGACTGATAACTTCAGTTAGTTTTATACCGAATTTATCACCCACCTTGACGGCTTCACCACGGGCAATCAGACGGGAGTTTACATAAAGATCCAGTGGGTCTCCGGAAAATTTATCAAGTTCAACAACATATCCTTCCCCCATCTCAAGGAGATCTTTAAGAAGAATTCTGGCCTGGCCAACTTCGACGGTGACCTGGAGGGGAACATCAAAGAGAAACTCCAGACCACGGTTTGCAGCTTCTTTCTGTCTGGAACCCGGAGAGACTGGCTGACCAGGTTCTTCTAACAATTCCGCCGTTTCTTCAGGTTGGAGTGTATTTGTATTGTTGTTGTTTCTCATTTTTGTTTTAGCTGGCTGTACCATTATTTTCTCCTAAGCGATTACTGAACCGGCCGGTAATATGAAAGGCCTTTTTACCATTTAACTGACCGGGAACGGCAAAAAATTTTGGTTTGTCTTCCACAAGAATTTCCAGGGGACGGTCAGGATTGTATTCAAGGTTAATGATATCTCCTGCTTCCATGTTCATTATTTCGCGAATACTCATGGACATGGTTCCGGATCTGGCCACAACACGACTTCTCATTTCAAGGGCTTCTTTGGCAAAAATTTTCCCCCATGTATAGGATGCCTGAGTTATAGAGACAAATTCTTTGAATTTTTCCCTGGTTGGCTCAAGGGTCAGGTAGGGGATAATCAAACGCAGCTCTCCAGCCTTGCCGGTTCCAGTCTTGATCTGAAAGCGGCAGATAAGCACCTCTGTGTTGGCATCGACAATATTAACAAGGCGAAAGTTGTTTTCGCATTTTATCAGTTCAGTGTTCATTTTAACAACAGGTGAAATGGCCTTGTTAAGATCATGGGCAATAGCATTCATGGTGTTTTCAAGGACATTGATCTCGATGGTTGTCAGGCTGCGGTCAAGGGCAAGAAGATCTTCTGTGCCGGTGGAACCAAGCATAAGTTCAAGAAGAGTAAAAGCCAGCAAGGTGTCAAAATGGAACAGACAGCCATATTTAAGGGGGTCTGTGCTGTATATCCCCACGGCTCCTTTATTATCCAGACCAATAAGACTGTCCTCAAATGTCGTTGTGGTTATCTCGCTCCTCTCCACAAGAAAGGTTTGCTGGAGAGTACTTGTTAACGAGTTACCGAAATTACGGGCAAACATATCAAGAATAATATCCAGATTGGGAATGCGCAATTCGCCGCTTGCACCATCGCGATTGTACATATCTAAGATGTCAATTTCCCGGGCAATCTTGGCAATTCGTCCGCCCTGCCTGTCTCCTCCGTACGAATCGACTTTTATAGCCCCTGACTTGATGGCGGCCAGCAGAGCGGCGATTTCTTCTTTGTCTAATATCGGTTCCATAATATTACATTAAGCTTAGACTAAACACTCACAGGTCGAGGTTTTCCGTACTTCAGCACCTGGATGAAACGCTCAATTCAGGTATCAGTTACTGAACAACAAAATCTGTCAGGTAAACATTTTTAACCTGGCCAGTAATGAGAAATGAATTTATCTCGCTTTCAATCTCAGCCTTGACCTGTTTTTTCCCGTGCAGGTCCTGCAACTCTTCAAAAGTTTTGTTGCTGATCAAAAGAAGGATAGCGTCTCTTATCTGGGGCATTCGTTTATTAGCCTCTTCAAGAACAATCTCATTTGTCAGTTCAAGGGTGAGGGCAGCCTTTACAAAACGAGGTTCATCTTCACTGATGATATTTACAATGAATTCCCTGATGTCGAGCATGGGACCTATCACACTCGGATCAATTTCATCCGGGCTGATCATAGCCGCTTGTTCATTTTTAGGTTCCTCTTCGGGGGGAGGAGCTTTTAGAAGGAGAAAATAGGTGGCCGCACCACCACCAATAAGAATGATAAGGGCAGCCGCAATGATGATAATAAGTTTCTTTTTACCGCCACTTTCCCCTGCCTCTGATTTATTATCTTGTTTATCTGCCATGGTCTCGTCTTGTATGGTTATCTTATAGAATCAGAACGGAATTACAGGCTCAATACCTGTTCTTCTTTCCGGAGTTACACTGCTTCTCAGGATAAAATCTACCCGTCGGTTTTTGGCTTTGTTTTCCAGGGAGGTATTGGGGACAAGGGGACGGGTCTGGCCATATCCGATTGCCGACATACGATCCAGTGAAAAAAGTTGCCCTTTATTGTAAAAACGCATAACTGCCAACGCTCTGTCAACGGAAAGCTCCCAGTTGTTCATCCCGTCTCTTGTAAAGGGTGTATCGTCTGTATGTCCTTCTATGCGCATGCGCATGGGCAGGGGTCGGATAATGTCGGCTACTTTCCGCAGCAACGGGTAGCTTGCTGGATCAAGAACAG
>CAZHPX010000190.1:0-3566 GCA_964534785.1 uncultured Desulfobulbaceae bacterium
ACAACAACTTTACTTCATATACCTCGTGGCAAGCCGCATCAGGGTTGCCGTGGTAAACTCCCGCCCCTCCCGCAGGGGCAGCTTTTTCAAGGGAACTTCCGCACGGGCAGCCTCTTTATGACCACCAGCCTGACCAAACTCACCAAATGTTTTTTCAGCTAACTTGCCAGCGTTTTTACGATATCCATCACACCTGAAAATAACCACAAGCTTCTCCCCATATATTCCGGAAATAATCACCCAGTCCACCTTATCAACCCGGTTAAGAAAATCAGCTATAATTACCAGGACATCAGGAGTTCCAACCCGGCCAAGATGAACATAGCCCCGCCCCTTGCTTGTCTTTAATTCGTTAAGAGCAATCTTGAAATATTTCAACTCCGAACGACGCAGTTCCGTAAGCTCGAACTTTCTGACCAGATTTCGATTAGCAATATCAAACAGATATCGAAAGGTAATGCTGTCAGCAAGCAGAACATTCTTTTTCTCAAAATTACGGGTATCCACCTTGATCGCATAAAATAATGCGGTGGCAAGAGCAACAGACGGTTGAATCCCGGCCGCCCGGAGATACTCCACCATCATGGTGGCAACTGCTCCGTATTCAGGACGGATATCAATGTAATCCGCTTTCCATCCCCCGGTTACAGGATGATGATCAATAATCGCATCAAAATCTATTTTTTCAAAACAACTATGATGGGGGGGCTGGGAATCTAACAGTACTTTTTTACTGTAATCCTCAACCGGCAGAGTGTGAAGACGCTCGATGGGTATCTTCAACCTCTCAACCATGGTTATATTATTTAACCGTCTTATATCATTAGGATAACCAATCGTCACACTGCCCACCCGATAGGAAAGCAATCTTTTAACAGCCATGGCACTGGCAAGAGCGTCCGGATCAGCATTGATCACAAGCAGGACTTCATCTTCCCGCTGAAAGAGATCATAAAATCCGTTCAAACGGGTCACTGCCGAGTTTTTCCTGGCACTCCTTGTGACGGAACCAGCAATTTTTTCTAATCTTTTTTTCTGCATATCATCCCTTGGCACCCGACAGGAAACAAGCTGGCACCCCCAGGCAGGGGGCCACATCTACGCCTGCGGCTACAAGTTATTAAATCAAATTTCACCAGCATTCATGGTGAACGGCCAAACGGCTGTACTCATAATAATATTACGAATGCAGCTTTAACCAAAAAATACCAGAGATTCTGTAAACACTAAGGGGAGGGGGCACCGCAGTGCACGGTCGCTATCGTCCGCCACAGCTCTCTATAATTATAGAGAGCGAACAATCGCACCTGTACAGACCCGCGGCACTCCTGAGTGCTTACCCTGGCATGAGTGTGTGAAATCGCATAGTTACTAATCCCGTGAGGGATTACATTATTTATTGTCGAACCCTTTAGCTCAAAAAAAACCACCACAAAACCAGTTAGATAGTATTGCAGTGGCAAAATCCTGTTAAATCGGGCAGGAAAATGTATCTTTGAGAATATGATAAAAAAAAACACCGTCCGGCGGCCTGTATGTCTGCTCCATTATTTCATTTATCATCATAACAAAAACCTCTTGACCAACCTGAAGAACCAACCTTAATAAAAACATCCAGTCAGGCAAAATCCCGCTGACTATAACACACCATCTACAAAAATTGCAAGCCGGGGCATGTGTTTTTTTTATGACCTTATCTGTTATCTATAACCTGAATCTATGAACATTCACCAGTGCGGTGTAACGCCATCCGGCACTCACCCTGTTCATCCTGTAGCCGGTTAGTGCCGGAAGGGAACCGATGAAAGGTGAAGATGAAGGTGTCACCAGGGCAGGGCTGGAGCGGTGTCACCAGGGCAGGGCTGGAGCGGTGTCACCAGGGCAAGATTTCAATGCTTTTTCGTCACGGATTAAGGTGTAAATCGTGCCTTGTAATCTGCCGCCAGACATTCCATGTCAGCGGAATACCGGCACCGATGGGAAAAGTGCCGGATCTGTATGGGGAATAAAGCGGGAACCTGAAAAACGAATCATAAACTCCTGATTCACATTCAACTCAATATAGGTTATTTTCCGGCTGATCTCCATGCTTCGCTGCCTGGCCCGCTCAGAAAGAATTATCATTTCCGCCCCGTGCAGGGAACTGTTACCAATCGGCTGATATACCGACATCTCCAGATCAGGGATCATGCCAAGAGTAATGGCTTTTGCCGGATCAATATGCTTACCAAAAGCACCGGCAACAAAAATTCTCTCAAGCCCGGAAAACTCCACCCCGACCTGGCCAACCAGAGTGGTCAGAATGGCATACATGGCCGCCTTGGAGCGCATGATGGCATCAAGATCGGTCTGGGCCAGAACAACGGCATTACCACAACCTGAGTCTTCTCCCTGAACCACAATGAATTCCATACCATCCTTGCCTTGCCGCAGCCGAAAACGAATAAAATCACGCCTCGCAGATGGGCCGCTCTCTAAATCTCGGCATAGTTTACCCCGCAGATCAACAATCCTGGCTAAATAGAGTTCCGCCACCAGGTCAATCAGCCCGGAACCGCAGATACCCACTGCCGGTTGATCATCAATGGTCTTGACTTCCAACTGCCAGGTTTCACGATTAAGACCGACTCTTTCAATGGCTCCGGGACCCGCCCGCATCCCCATTCTTGCCACACCACCCTCAAGGGCGGGACCGGCAGCCCCGGCACATGCTATAAGCCAGTCCCGGTTACCAAGAACAACCTCGGCATTGGTACCGACATCAATCAACATGCAGGTATTTTCCATCTCATCCAACCCCGAAGCGAGGATACCGGAAATCAGATCACCACCAAAATAACTGCCGATGGACGGCAGAATCCAGACAAGAGACAAGGGATGAATATTGAGATCAAGATGGCAGGCATGAAAGGGATCAGGGGCGTTGACAAGGGGAATATAAGGTTCCCGGCAGAGATGATAAGGATTCAAACCAAGAAGCAGATGAATCATGGTGGTGTTACCGGAAACACATATTCCCCGGATAGACAATTTTTCAATATCGGCCTGGAGAGCCAAATCATGGATTAAACCGTTTATGGAATCAACCACAGCCCGGCGGAGCATATCCTGCCCATTCCGGTCGCCATTTCTGGTGGTGATAAGATGAATTCGCGTCAAAATATCCGTACCATGCTCGACCTGTTGATTTACCCTGTTTGCATGGCCGACGATTTCCCTTTTTTCCAGATCGACAAGGGTTGCTTCAAGATGGGTTGTGCCAAGATCAAGGGCAACCGCAAACACACCTCCGACCAAATCAGCGGAAAAATCTATCAATTCAAGCCTCTCATCCAGTACACTCAACAAAGCCTGCCCTGAAAAACCTGCCTGACGGAAATTTTCTGCCACTCCGGTCATAGCCTGAAAAGGTATAATAACCTTTCGGCTTTTCAGGGACTGGGGCAGATTTTTTTTCACCATCTGGAAGAGTCTGTCAAGGTCAGCGGTGTTATCGGATAGACTTGGTTTTTCGGCCCTAACCGGACCGGCAATCACTAAAGGTATGTCTTTTTTTTCTTCCTCTA
>CAZHPX010000191.1:0-3560 GCA_964534785.1 uncultured Desulfobulbaceae bacterium
ACAAATCAAAATCCCGGTGCTGGCCAATGTTTTTATTCCCGACCCTGCGGTTGCCGGCATTATGGAAAAAGGCGGCATTCCCGGCGTATTAATGCCGCCAAAGTTAACCTCTCTGATAAAGAAGGAAGATAGACAGGAAAGATTAATCCGGGCAGCAGGCATGATCGCTGTGCTTCGCGGACTTGGTTATAACGGCGTTCATATCGGCGGTAACGGTCTTGATTTTAATGATATTGCCTTTGTCCTTGATCAGGCTGAAAAAAAACGAAAAAACTGGCAGGATATATGTGAGCAAGTTCACATTCCCATGCGAGGAAAATGGTCATTATACAAAAAAACTGCCCCTGAAAAGGCGGTCTGCCTTCACCCCGGTAACAGACCGGGCAACCTTCCCGTTCAAAAGTTTCTCCACAACCTGCTCTTTTCCAGAACCAACCTGGTATCACAGGGGTTCGCAAGATTATGCGGATTATGCGATAAACACCCTCTGCCCAGAAAAATTTTCACAACCTGGGAAAAGATAATAAAAGAAATCCTCTTTTCCTGCAGGATGTGCGGTGACTGCACATTGTCAAAATCAACTTATCTCTGTCCCCAGTCGGGCTGCCCAAAAAAACTGGTCAACGGTCCATGCGGCGGCAGCAACAATGGTCACTGCGAGGTATTTAAAGACAGGCTGTGCTTCTATGTCAAGGTTTATCGCAGGTTAGATAAGTCACTAACCATCAGCGACCTTGCCAGCCAGCCTGATCTTCCCCCGAAAGACTGGGCATTGGAGGGGCGCTCAAGCTGGATGTTTTTTTTTAAGGGCAGGGATCACACTAAACGATAGGAAATATTTCCGGTCATAATATCATCTTTACTGTTTTCGCCAGCAGATACCTTTACTCCGTCCCAGATCACAGAACGGCGAAGAACCGCCCCATCCCCGACCCGAACTCCATCTCCAAGACATCCCCAGTCCAGAAGTTTTACCCCAGAGCCGATATGAACATCTCTGCCTATAAGCCAGTTATCCCGACAAATAGAAAAGGGGTTGGAAAACATGGAAAACATATCATCAGAAGTCAGTAATTCCCGGTGCAGGTCAAGATAATCTGCAAGAGTACCTATATCCTGCCAAAACGCCATATCCACCCGTTCCACCCCCACCTGCCCCCTGCCGGCCAACTGTTCATAAAGATCAATAATATGGAAAAAACCATGTTCAGGAATCTGTCTGATTACTTCCGGATTAACCACATGAATACCGGTGAAAGCCAGGTTTTCCTTCCCTTCCCGCTTCCCGGAGCGGAAAGAAGTAACCAGCTCTCCATCCACATTGACAGAATTAAATCGAGGATAATCGTGCATAACCATGGTGACCATATTTCCAGAACGAAGATGAGCATCATAGATAAATTCGAGATCAATATTGTGAACAATATCCCCGTTCATGACCAGCAGAGATTTATTATGATCAAGAGACTGAAGAGCAAGGCGGAGACTGCCGCCGGTACCAAGTATTTCAGATTCCATCTGGACAGTTACCTGCGGGTAATTATCAAGTGCCGCATAAATCTGCCGGCCAAGATGATGAGTATTAACCACGATTTCAAGACACCCTGCCTCAAGGAGCATATCGAGAAGATGATGAATAAGCGGGCGGTTAAGCACCGGAAACAAAGGTTTAGGACGAATAAGTGAGTATGGCCGAAGACGGGTACCGAATCCGGCGGCAAGGAGTATGGCCTGCATGATCTGATAGAATAATGTTTGTGAGATAGAGAAAATTTAAAAAGAAAATTAAAACACTTGCCTTACAAGGTATTGATAAGCTACATTGCCATTTTCCGGGCATTTCGTCCAAAGAAAAAATATAAAAAAGAAAAAGAAAAAATGATTACCTTACTTGACTATGGTGCTGGCAATGTCCGCTCTGTTATAAACGCTCTGGAAAAACTTGGTGCAACCGTTAAAATCGTAAACACCGGCAATGATATTGACCTGGCTGAGCAGTTGGTTTTCCCCGGAGTTGGAAATTTCGGGGCGATGATGAAAACACTTCATGACCGGCAACTGTTTGCACCACTCATGCGGTATCTGCAGGCAGACCGCCCGTTTTTCGGGATATGTGTTGCCCTTCAGGCTCTTTTTGAAGAGAGCGATGAGGCACCGGGGACAGCAGGTTTTGGTCTTATCAAGGGCAGGGTTAAAAAATTTCCCGCCGGACTTGCCGTCCCCCATATAGGCTGGAACGGTTACAAGGCTCATCAACCTTCCCGGATATTTTCCGGGTTACAGGGCAGCGAAAAGCTCTATTTTGTTCATTCATATTTTGTTCATTGCAAAGAAAAAGAGTTTATCCTGACCAGTACCGATTATGGCTGCGAATTTACCAGTTCCATCCAGAAAGGAAACATAATCGCCACCCAGTTTCATCCAGAAAAAAGCGGTGAGGTCGGCCTGCAAATTCTAAAGAATTTTTTGGAATCCGGCAGAGAGGAACATACAGTTCGGACAGAAAAAAACATAACCCCGCAAAACTGTCCCCAAACCACCATCCTTGCCAGGAGAATCATAGCCTGCCTTGATGTCCGGGCCAATGACCGGGGCGATCTCGTGGTTACCAAGGGAGATCAGTACGATGTCCGGGAAAAAGGTACGGTCCGAAACCTGGGCAAACCTGTTCAGTTAGCAGAAGAATATTACCGGCAGGGAGCTGACGAGATTACCTTTCTCAATATCACCGGTTTTCGGGATTTTCCCCTTGAAGATATGCCAATGATTGAAGTACTGCAAAAGACCTCAAAAAATGTCTTTGTCCCTCTCACCATAGGTGGAGGAATCCGGGATTTCACCGACTGCAATGGTAAACATTATAGTGCTATGCAAGTGGCAGCGGAATATTTCCGCTCCGGTGCAGATAAAATATCCATCGGCTCAGACGCCGTTTTAATTGTGGAAGATATCTTAAAAACAGGCAAAGCCAGCGGCACAAGCTCCATTGAACAAATTGCCAGGGTCTACGGAAATCAGGCAGTGGTGATATCCATAGATCCTAAACGGGTCTATGTCTCATCGAAAGATGAGGTTCAGCATCAGGTTATAAAAACAGAAATCCCAGGAGCAAAAGGAGAAAAATATTGCTGGTACCAGTGTACCAGCAAGGGAGGACGGGAAGGACGAAATCTGGACGCAGTTACCCTGGCAAAGATATGTGAAGAGATAGGTGCCGGAGAAATTCTTCTCAACTGTATAGACAGGGATGGAACCAACTCAGGTTTTGACATAGAGCTGATCAATGCGGTCCGCAATGCTGTATCCATTCCGGTGATTGCCTCATCTGGAGCAGGCTCAAGCGAGCATTTTCTCGAAGTTTTTACCGAAACCAGGGCAGAAGCCGCATTAGCAGCCGGTATCTTCCATCGCCGGGAAGTTCCGATTGGGGAGGTAAAAGATTTTCTTGCAGGTAAAGTTGATATAAGAAACACAGACAGGCAAAACATGTAATTATTCAGCCATGGCAATACCGTACCATGACTGAATAATTACAGATATCTAATCAGTTACACAAAAAA
>CAZHPX010000192.1:0-3556 GCA_964534785.1 uncultured Desulfobulbaceae bacterium
CCCGTCGCAGTTCATCATCTATGTAAGTGGAAAATGCCCCCAGCTTATTTGTATCAGACAGGAGAAGAAATCGTTTACGCGGGTCAAGCTGATTGAGATAAACATCAAATCCTCTTTTTGATAATTCATCGTCAAAAGGTATGCGGCTGTAATGTTGTTCAGGTAATTGATTGCCAATAATATAAGCGATTATCCGATTCCGACTACTGTCAAATTCTATCGGTTTGCTTTCAACCGCTGCCACGGATACCAGCAGAATTAGAATAATCAAGCGTATGTGTATACCATATAACAGGTGCATATTTGCTCCTTTTAAAAAAATAAAAATTATGAAACCATGCAGTCAACATGGATTTATGCTCCGGCCCTAAAACGGACTGACTACTTTTTCAGCCTCACTCATACTGCTCATAATTTCATACATGTTGGATATATGCCCAACCTCAAGAACTGATTTAAGCTCATAAAAATCAAGGCATGTTCCGCAGACAAGTATTGTTACTCCCTGTTTCTGCAGTTTTCGTAAATCTTCAATAACCCCGGAACCGGCTGCAACCAGTTTAACCCCACCATTATAGAAAAGAATTTTCCGGGGCAGAGGGGTTATTTCATGAATTGTCTTAATATAGGACTGTAGCAAAGCCCAGCCAAGCTCATCACTGCCACGCCCCATGGAGTCAGATGAGATAACCTGAACAATGCCATTTCCTGAGCCGAAAGATACTGGGCAATCGTATTCTGAATATTTAAGGATTTCTTCATCCGGAGCTGCCGCTGCCAGGATATTAACGAGAAAACAACCATTATCAACCCTGACCTCCACAGCACAGTTGCGACTGCGTCCAAAACGGCTGAGATTATCCCGTGCCGCCTCGTTATCAACTCTGACCACAAGGTTATCAGCCCCCTGATCAAGGGCATTTTTCGCCCGTATCACCGGCTGGGGACAGGCAAGACCCCGGCAGTCCAGCTTGATATCTGTCATTTATTATTATCCTCTTTTCCACATAGTTCAATCTCCATTCCTTCCCTGGCAAAAAAAATTTCAGTATCATTTCTGCCCTTACTCTGACAATATTTTGCTGTCATCAGGTCCAGATCAGCATCACTTCGATCCGGGTCATGATGAAAAAGGGCCAGGTGCCTGACCCCTGCCCGGCGGGCAGCCGCAACAGCATATTCAACCGGCGTATGCCCCCAGCCAATTTTCCCGTCTATATATTCTGCTTCTGTGTACTGTGCGTCATGAACCAGCAAATCGGCACCGGCAAAAAAATCTTCAAGAACCTGGTTCTGTTCTCTTGCGGCGGCCTCTCCCTCCTCGGCCATCATACTGTCAAAATCAGAATCATTGGGGTCAGTTATAAACAGATTTCTGAATGGTTCCGTATCGTAAGCTGTACAAAACACAGCGTCCTGAAAGGAAAACCGATAGCCAAGGGCTGTTATGGGGTGATTAATAATGACAGTGGAGAGAAGAATACCGTCACCAAGGTCAATCTCTGGTTCTTCCTTTAACTGCCTGTACTCAATGGATGCAGCCAACTCTCCCATGTTGACAGGGAAATAACGATATTTCATCTGGCCACCGACAATTTCCTCTAAGGGTTCATCCTCATAGGTCACAGGTCCAAAGACCTTGATTGTGGTGCCGGAAATATATGCCGGAACAAAAAAAGGAAACCCCATGATATGATCCCAGTGGGTATGGGATAAATAAATTTCCGTTGAAATCGGCCCGTTGGGAAGGTCAGCCACCACCATATGATTTGCCAGTTCACGAATACCGGAACCAGCATCGATAATGATATGGCGGTTGACCTCAGGGAAACGCAACTCAATACAGGCAGTATTACCTCCATATTTCATGGTGTTGGCTCCCGGACATGGAATTGATCCCCGTACCCCCCAAAATTTTACTTTTATCACCACAAACCTCTTTTTTGGGTTTTTGGGTTCAGGTTTATAGTTCTGTTCCCTGTCCCCTCTAAGAAGAATTATACTCGAAGAAAAATCTCAGCCTTAACGATTTCCTCTTCCACAGTTTCAAGCAGGGATGAAACCGTCTGCCATGACAGACCGCTGAGATTCAGAGCGTTGATAACCTGTTTTTCGTCAGGATAGATGTTACCAGCATAACCTATATCAAACAGGCAAATAAAGGTATCCGCAAGAGAAATAACCGCCACCATCTGCCGATGCTTTTCACTTGCTGATTCCGGATTATGATGCAGACAGATTGCCTCGGTAATAGCGCCATTCAGCTTCCATTTTTCTGCTATCAATCGTCCAACTTCCTGGTGGTCCAGCAAGAGATTTTCCCGCTCTATTCGTATAAGTGATTGCTGTTTTTTTTTCACAAGATCAAGTGATTCAATATATTCATCACCAAAAGGTATTTTACCAAGATCATGAAGAAGTCCGGCAATAAAATACTCTTCCCGCTCGCCAAATGGAACATCAAGCTCACCGGCAAGCAATTTAGCCGTAACCCCGACCCCGATGGAATGAACCCAGAACTTAGTGATTGGCAAGGCCCTGGATTTTTTTGCCTGGTTGACACTGCGAATAATCGCTGTTGAGAGGGCAAGGTTCTTGACCGTATTCAATCCCAACATGATGATTGCTCTCGCCAGGGAAGTGACCTTGTTGACCAGGGAATAATATGCTGAGTTTATAAGTTTCAGCACCTGACCTGTAAGAACGGGATCAAGAGAAATAACTTTATTCAAATCATTGGGGGATGTATCGGTACGGCTGCAGATTTCCAGGACTTTGCCAACGGTGGTGGACAGGCTGGGCATTCTTTGTACAAAAGAATGGATTTTTTTTACTCTGACATCTTGATCATTCATAAAAAAATCATCCTTTACCTTGTCATTGGCTGCAAAAATCAATCACCTCTCTATAACCAAGACCAGTACCGCCAAAAATATCAAGGGAGGAACCTACAGTTACATCAAGTTTTCCCCGCCCGATTTCTTTAATTATGGCAAGATCATCAAGAGAAGAGACACCGCCGGCATAGGTAACGGAAAGATCAGGAGAACATTCCCCTAACAAATCAATAAGATGCCGGTCAACCCCCATACATTTCCCCTCGACATCAACAGCGTGAATGAGAAATTCTGCACAATAACCGGCTAATTCGTTTAAAACCCGGCGGTTTATACTCAAACCTGTAAATTTCTGCCAGCGATCCGTAACCACAAAATATTCATCATCTTTTCTTCGACAACTGAGGTCAAGAACCAATCGCTCTGAGCCGACCCTGCTGATTAACTGTTGGAGACGACCTTCATCCAAGCTGCCATCATGAAAGACATATGAGGTAACAATAACATGGGAGGCTCCTCTTTCCAACCAAAGTTCAGCGTTATCGGCTGTAATACCTCCGCCGATCTGCATTCCGCCCGGCCAGCCGGCAAGAGCATCAACGGCACCATTTTCGTTGCCGGGACCAAGCATGATAACATGTCCGCCGGCCAAATTATCCCGCCGATACATCCGACTGTAATATGAGGGTGAATAAGAAGAGGAAAAATTCGTCCGGGGC
>CAZHPX010000193.1:0-3549 GCA_964534785.1 uncultured Desulfobulbaceae bacterium
GTGATGGCATGTTTTCTGGTTTTTGCCGGGGTTATGTACTCTCAAGGGTTTGGTTTTACTTGTAATCGGATTTTAAAATGATATTATGGCACGATTTTAATTTATTCTGGGATAGCGTTAGTGATTATCGGCCTGTCTTTATCCATCCTGGATATGATCGGGAAACAAGATTTGAATCAGAGGCTCCAGTGTGATTTTTTCATTTTCATCTTTTTCCGGCAGGAAATTAATTCATAGTTTTATCTTTATCTGTTTCTTGCCGGTTGCATTACTATTTTTATCAGTGGCGGTTTGTCACGGAATATCTCTCACTGTAACCGTGGAGGGAATTGAAGGAGAACTTCACGATAATGTCATGGCCGGTTTAAGGATATATCGACTTAAAGATGAGGATGACATTACCCATCGGCAGATACATCGTCTCCACCGCCTGGCACCCGGCAATATCAAAAAGGCATTAGCTCCATTTGGTTATTACCAGGTTGTGGTTGATGCATCTCTTTCACCACCAGACACCGGAGATGATGTCAAGGCTCTGTACAGGGTGGATGCCGGTGAACCTGTGCTTGTGGACAGGTTGTCTGTGGAGATAATCGGTCATGGGGCAGAAAACCGGGGTTATATTTTTAAAAATGTGGTTCAAAACTTTCCCCTGCAGCCAGGCGAACAGTTAAATCATATCCTTTATGAGCAGGGTAAACAGCAGTTGCTCATGCTTGCCATGAAACATGGTTACATGAGACCTGAGTTTACAGAGCATAAGGTTCTTGTCCGCAGAGATGAAAAACGGGCAGATATCAGGCTTGTGCTTGACACCGGAGTTCTTTATCATTTTGGTAAAACAACTGTCAACCAGGGGATTATTACCGACCAGCTTTTCCAGAGATTCGTTCCATACAGCGAGGGAGATATTTTTTGCCAGGATCTTTTACATAAACTGCAGGCTGATCTTTATGCAAGCGGGTATTTCAATAGAGTTATGGTGGTGCCTGATTATACCAGGGTAAGTAACGGGAAAGTTCCCATCACGGTAACACTCTCACCTGCCCTGCCCAACCGCTACAGCATCGGCCTTGGTTATGGTACGGATACGGGTATACGGGGGAATCTGAGATGGAATAATCTTCGTTTAAACCGGCATGGCCATAAGGTGTCTTTTTTCGCCCAGTATTCTGAAACAGGACGTTCCATTGACGGAGACTATGAAATACCTATTTTTGATCCCCGTTATGAATCATTCCGTATCCATGGTCAGTATCTTGATGAGAGCTGGGAGGATACTATCTCGGAACTGTTATCTCTTGGTGTTTCCTATAATCACCATACCGATAGATTCCAGTATGGAACCGGCTTTGAGTACAGAAACGAAAATTATCAGATTGGAGTCAGGGAGGGAACGGCTGAATTGTTTATGCCAGGTCTTTACGGGTTACTGGTTTTTGCCGAGGATCGTATTCATGTGGAAGACGGTATCAGGATAAGCGGTTCAGTCAGAGGGGCAAGCCGATCTTTGTTGTCAAGTACGGATTTTATTCAGGTTAAAACCGAAGGGAAAATAATTATGTCTCCCTTTGCCAAGTGGCGTATAATCGGCAGAGGTCATCTTGGGGTTACAGCCATGGAGTCCATTGACGAGCTGCCGCCTTCCCTTCGTTTTTATGCCGGCGGAGATAAAAGTGTCCGCGGATATGGATATAAAGAGCTTGGTCCCACCGATCCTTCCGGAAAGGTCATCGGCGGACAATATCTTGTTGAGGCAACCCTTGAAATTGAACGGTCGTTATCGGAGACATGGAGTATGGCGGTTTTTTATGATGTCGGCAATGTCCTTGATAATATCGATGCCCTTAACGATGATCTCAAGCACGGAGCCGGGGTGGGGGTAAGGCTGAATCTTCCTTTTGGCAAAGCTCGGCTGGATCTGGCCAGCGGACTCTCTGAAGACGGGTATCCGTTGCGGGTTCACATCTCCATCGGGGCAGATTTATGAAATTTAGTCGTATAATTAAATGGGTTTTGATTCCGCCTTTTTTTCTGGGAATTGTTTTGGTTTCCCTGTCGGTTACGGAACAGGGTTTTCGTTTACTTGTTAATCTTGCTGATTCGTTAAGCGGGCCTGCTTTTTCCGTTGAACGGGTGGAAGGGAGGTTGTTGTCTGCCTGGCGGCTGGAAAATGTGAGGATAAAACTTGATAAAGGTGAAAAAAATCTGCTTACGATGAAAATAGATGAGCTGGCATGGGGGTGGAGACCGCTTGAACTCTTCAGGGGAACTCTCCATGGAGAATATATAAGGATCAGGGGGATAAGGGTCTGGCTGCCAACTGAAGAAAAGGTAAAAGATGTTCATGTTCAGGAAGAGAGAAAACAATTCAAATTACCTGAAATAAATCTGCCGATCAGGTTGATTATGGATGAGCTTTTAATTACTGATTTGAGTGTTTTTCCCCTTTCCTATCCAGATGATTATCCAGAACCATTTATGATTAACGAGTTGCTGGTCAAGGCCTGGATAAATGGTAATAAATTAAGAGTCGAGAGGTTCAGGCTGGCTAACCCCGACTTTGGCGGGGAATTTGCGGCAGGTGTAGATTTCAGGAATAACTGGCCGCTTACCCTTGCCGGCGACTGGTTTGCTACTGCTGATGCAGGCAGATTAGATGGCAGGATTGGATTAGATGGTGATCTGGAGACATTGTTGATATCCATGGAGTTTGAAACACCGTTTGTGGCTGAGGTCAATGGCAGGGTAAGGAGAGTGCTGTCGGATACACTTGACTGGCAGGTATCGGCAAGCAGTAAAGAAATTAAGTTAAATGATCTTGGAATTGAGCTGCCTGTCAGCGGTACATTGGACAAAGCGGAGTTTTCCGGTTCATTACAGACTTATAAAGGGGGGTTATCTGTTGTTCTTAACTATTCTGATAAACCTCCGGTACAGGTTGAAACCAGATTTGACGGCGATTTATCAGGGGTGGATATATCTTTTTTGCGTTTTTTTGCCGGTGAGGGTGTTCTAAGTATTGCCGGACGGGTTGACTGGGAGGAGGGGGTATCCTGGCTGGCTGATCTTAGAGGTGAACAGTTGACCCCGGAGTTGTTTTTTGCCGATTGGCCGGGGAAAATTGATCTCAACCTTAACAGTAAAGGAAAATGGGCTGATCATGGTCTTGATGCCCTGAGAGCCGGTTTGCAAATAGAGCATCTTGATGGCGAGCTTCGTGGTTTCCCACTTACGGGAACAGGCAGCATGGAACTGGTTGGCGGAGAACTGCAGATTGATAATCTTTTTCTCCAATCAGGAACTACTTCCCTGCAGGTGCAAGGTCAGGCGGGCAATGAACTCGACCTCTCCTTTCAGGCGGAATCAGATGATCTGGCAAGCCTGCTGCCGGAGGGCAGGGGTTCGTTCTCGGCAGCAGGGAAAATGACGGGTACCAGAGAGGCTCCCCATATAACTTTTGATTTAAATGGCACCGGGCTTGGTTTTAAAGAGCACAGCATTGATGAAATTGAAGCAGAGATCAATGCGGATATAAGTAGTACCGGC
>CAZHPX010000194.1:0-3547 GCA_964534785.1 uncultured Desulfobulbaceae bacterium
CCAAGGACAAGCTGTCCATCCTCATAGATCAGTTCCACTGCCAGACCATCTAATTTAGGCTCGGTCAACCAGGCAAGCTCGGCATCACCGCCAAGATAGCGAAAGATTCTCTGTTCAAACTCTGTCAGCTCTGTTTCTGAAAAAACATTATCAAGGCTGAGCATGGCTGTATCGTGGACTGCCTCGGCAAAGCCGGACAACACGGCCCCGCCAACCCGCCTGGTCGGAGAATCAGCAACCGCAAGCTCAGGATACTGTTCTTCAAGCTCCACCAGCCGCTTAAACATCCGGTCATACTCGGCATCGGCAATAAGCGGATCATCAAGCACATAATAACTATGATCATGCTCGGCAATCAATGCCCTAAGCTTATTCGTCTCAGCTTTGGCTTTACTTGGAACCATGACTATTTCCCATCAAGAAGCACACCACCGCTGCCTACATTTTCCCGGCTATCTTCATCTATAAAAATAAGAACTAACTCTTTGGGTTTGCCGGTCTCTCTGACAATTACCTCGGTTACCCCGGCAACTATTTTTTCTTTCTGCTCCCGGATTAATTCACCGGCAACCCGGATATTCACATATGGCATTTTCTTTTCCTCCATTCTTATTTGAAAAAATCGTAACCGTTCACCACAGGTGCCAGGTTACAGGTTACAGGGGTGCGCAGATTAAGCCCTTCCTGTCCCCTGTAACCTGGCACCTGTAACCTGTAACCGTTGCTCAAGGTATGTAAAGCCGATTCGCTCCTGTTCCAGACGCAGATTATCGGCAATTATATTATTTACAAGCTCGTTATACAATCTTTTTTCTTCTTCATTAAGATAATTCAGATCACTCAACCGCCTTTTGCTATCTTCTTCCCTGCCCCACAGGTTCTGATGAACAAACAGGGTTTGTTTATCCATCAGAAAAGAACTGGCTTGAGGCAGGAATGAACGAAGGGCTGAGAGAATGGAAAATCCATGGGTGTCAATATCGCCCCAATAAATAATTTCCATATTTTTAAGCCAGTCAACTCCTTGCAGACTCCGAATACCGTAACCAAGACCAAAGATAATTATACTGCCGGCAACCGGCGGGAAACTCAGACCATTGATTTTATTTTCGGTGATAAACACCCGCTGGCAGAGGGGATTCAAACGCTTGAACCCGGAAAGGGGCAGGGAAATATCAAGACAGGCCGGATGAGGAGAGATTGCCGGATCAAGATAACGAAGCCGGATAAGTGGTTCATCAAATTTCAGGGCAAATTTTCTCTCAAAACCATGATTGGCAAGCCCTTTTACACTGGAACAGACCATATCCCCCGGCAGGACTGCAACTATCAGATCGGCAATGATTTTTTTATGCCTCTCTATAAATTTTGTATCAACCCCGGGAATATCAAGCTGGCGAAGAAAAAGACGGGGACGGGGATGAACTTTGAACCAATTTATAACCGACAGCAATTGCGGCCATTTACCATCATGAAGGATGATCTCCATGGGATGGGTAACCAGCCATTCTTCTAATTTTGGCTCACGGGTTCGTATCAATTCAAGGTTATTTATAAACCGGCTGTATTCCTGTTCTTTACCTGTACAGTGCAGAAAACCGGGCTGGTCAAAGAGCAGGCCTGCCGGAATCTGCTGCCTGCCAAGTCTACGGTGATTTATCTCCTTCCACTCAATCCGGTAACCCATATTGCCCGGGCCGGACTGCCTGCGGATATCAGCGATGTTTTCCCGGATAGCTGCAAAATCATCCTGCAACTTTTTTGCCGTGGGAAGCCCCCAGGGAATACGTATGGGAAAACAGTCTTCACCCGCAGCCAATACCCCGGGGACTTTACCACTTCTCCAGTACCGCAGAACTTTTTCCCTTATTTCATTAACACTCAGCATGATTTTTCCAAAACTGGCATGGTGCGGACAGTAGGGGCGGAATATTTTCCGCCCCTACCCCGTGAGCAGTTACCTTTAAGTCAATAAATATAGCCAAGAAGATAAAGAGGACGATATAAACCGTCAATTTTATCAGCATGGGTCAAAATTATTTTTCGTTTTACATTAATACCTTTAAACTGTGAGCGACCTTTACCTTTACCACCGACTTCAAAAACGATATTGCCATGCCGGTCACGAACAAGAAAATCAGGGGTTTTGCTGCCGCGCGTACTTTTAAGATAATGACATTCAATCCCTGCGTTTATGAGCATTTCAACGCAAAAATCCTCACGAAGCCCGCCAATAACATAGTCATAATCGCCATAGAGTAATCGGTATGGCGGAGAAAAAAGTACTTTGGGCTCACGCATGACATTTGCCCCTTTGGGAAAGATAATATGGAGTACCAGTGTTTGAGAAAGAAGGCTGAGATATGCTTCAGCCTTGTATTTGCTTATGCCGACATTTCTAGAAATAGATGAATAGTTTATTGCGTCTACGCCTGACTTGCCTATAAATTTAAGCATTTTTGCCAGCAGAGGAATTTCATTCACCAACAGAGAGGTAATGGAAGGGACATCACGCTGAAGAATTTTTTCCAGGATATTATCAAGCAGAGGGAGAGGAACCGGTTCTTCCAGAGAAAAAGGCAGCAATCCGCCCTGGAGATATTCTTTAAAAAAATAGCCGTATCGCAGGTGTTCCCCTGACCAGTTTTTTTCTATGATATCCTCTATACTGAGAATCGGCAGCAGGTTATCGGTACGAAACCAGATGTATTCCCGCAAAGAGAACAGGGGTAATTTCAAAATCCTTACCCGGCGCGACAGGTCAAAGGCTGACTGTGCTATGACCAGTGCCACTGAGCTGGTGAACACGACCTTTAATCCCAGAAAATCATAGATTTTTTTCAGTTCACCATCGTAATTTTTCTGAAAGTGAATTTCGTCAAGGAGCATGATGTCTAATTTTAGAAATTGCTGAACGAGCCTGGCAATGTCAAAAATATTTCCACTGTCAACGGTATCCAATGATACATAAAATGAGTTTTTCCACTCCAGGAGCAACTGTTTGAGGAGAACCGTTTTGCCGGCCCCGCGGGGCCCGACAATGCCGGTTAAATGTTTGCCGGAGGTAGTTTGCAGTTCATCATAAAGCAGGCGTTTTCGCTTGTATCTTTTACCTTCCTGCCGAGCTAACTGATCCAGTTCTATAAGATATTTTATGTCCATTGGTAAATATTTATGAGGCAGTGATTCTAATAGTACTTTAGCATAAGCTGAATATTTATGTCCATTGCTCTTGGTTGCGTATCATTTGTCGTGCGTTTTTGGAAAATATTTATACAAATTGATAGTCATTTTGTCAAATGAATTCCCGTATTGATACTTGAGCGGAGAGGTCGGAAAACTGCCATACCTGTCAACAACCATGCCTGGGTTACCCGGAAAGCAAAATCAAACTCGTTGATTTTGCGGGTGAAAATGGGGACGGATTTATTTTATTGAGAGAGTGTGGATTTGGGATTGAAAATAGTGGTTATGGATCTATTACCAACAAAGCAATCCAGCGGACGAGCCGCTGATTTCATCGTTCACGGCGGCTTCGCCGCCGTGA
>CAZHPX010000195.1:0-3530 GCA_964534785.1 uncultured Desulfobulbaceae bacterium
CTGGTTACCATGAGTTTCAATATATGTGCTTGGGTTTTGCATTGCTGGAAGAAGATCATTAGGTGGTTTATCGCTACTTATGGGTAATAGGCAGTCCTAGTCCAGCTCCGGCTATACCAAAAACCGGGCCGACTATATTTATGGCAAACCCTATGCGACCAAGACTCCAGCCCAGATCAACCAGCAGGGGACTCAGCAGCCCGTAATTTATCATATTGCTCGTCCGAAATGCCAATAAAACCGGAATCCAGCACCAGATGCGGGGTCGATAGAAGAAGCGAATCAGGACACTGTAGTCGATTTTTTCTTTACGGCTGTCTGCCGGGGCCTGCCGCTCCCTGTAAGCCAGGATGGTGATCAACGGCAGGGCTATCCCTGCTGCCAGGATCAGCATGCTGCCCTGCCAGCCCAACCATTGATAGGTGATCAGTACCAAACCTCCGCCAATCATGCTGCCGATCAGGTTTCCTGCAGCCTGGATGCTGTTGCCCAGGCCACGCTCTTCAGGTTTCAGGATTGTAACTGCCAGGGCATCAGCGGCAATATCCTGGGTGGCTGAAAAGGCAGCGATAAAGGCAAAAAACAGCATAAGGATGGATAGTTGATCCGGCACGGTAAAAAATGATGCACTAATCATGACAAGAATCAACAACATTTGCATGATCAGAATCCAACTGCGATAGTGGCCATGCTTTTGCGAACCAAAGCGGTCAACCAGCGGTGCCCACAGAAAATTGATTGACCAGAACAAACCCAATCCATATATCAAGCCGATCTTGCCGAGACCGACACCGGAATCACGCAAAATAGCAGGCAAGGCAGTAATGACAAAGGAAATTCCCAGCAACTGAGAGGTGTACAGTCCTCCTAATAAAACTGCCTTCTGCCGTTGTTCCCGGCTGCTGAATTTCATACTAAAATCCTTAAGTACAGCTGACTTTTAAAACCTGTATGTCAGTTGCAGTCCGAATTCGCCAGGATCACTGTAAACGACATATGCCCCGCCATAATATCCATCAGCGTCATATTCTTTATCAAAGATATTCTTACCATAGAGATATATATCAAAACTTTTTGCCTCATAACCTATTTTGGCATTGACAATCTGGTAAGCATCTCTGGAAAATTGATTTGTCTTCTCCAGGAACATCTCACCATAACCGATGAGGTCAGCTCTGGCATAAAATCCGCTGGCATGGCGGTATTGGCTGCCGATGCTGAATGTGTATTCCGGGGCAAATGGTTTTTTATTGCCTTTATAGTCGCCCAGGGCATCACTGAATTTATCAAATTCAATATCAGTATAACCAAAGCCACCCATGAGGGTTAAACCGTCTGCAACTCTGGCACTGATCTCAAGCTCCACCCCCATGGCAGTGGCTTCTGCTGCATTAGTGATCCATGATTGGAAAGGGTTAACTGCTTCTTCCACCTGGGTATCTTTTATATCCATATAGAAAATGGCACCATTGACCATGAGTCGTTTGTCCAGGAAAAGGCTTTTTATGCCAATTTCGTAGGACCATAATGTTTCTTCGTCATAACTATAGTATTGCGGGTCAGTTGCCAGTGGATTGAAACCACCGGAACGATAACCCTGGGAGATATCTGCATAGGCCATTATATCCGGGGAGAACTTGTATTCCACGGCAATCTTCGGGGAAATTTTTTCCCATGAATCATCCAGGCTGCCGGCGGCAACACCTGTCATGTCCATGTCCTGATTTTCATAACGAAGACCGGCAATAATTTTAAGCTGTTCTGTTAAAGAGTAGCCAGCCTGACCAAAGACCGCATAGGACTCTGAGGTAAGTTCCGTATTCATGCTGCTGTTCATCACAGGGATAATTGATGTAGCAACCATATTTGACTCATAAACACTGTGATCGTAATACAGCCCCACAAGCCAGTTGAGCCTGCCATAGCTTGAATCCAGGCGTAATTCCTGCGAATACTGTTCCTGGTTGGTGCCATCCTGAAAACCGTGCATCATATGCAGGGGGCTGTAATCAAAGTCCATTATGCCATCAAATGTAACCTTTTTCCGGGCAGTAATTGAGGTGAGGGTCATATGATCATTTATATCATATGAAATATGCAGGGATTGGGCATCAGTGTCAGTATCCTGAAATCCTCCTAGAAGATCAGCTGTTGTCTGGCGATGGAGAGGGGTGGGAAGTCCAAACATGGCAGCACCGTTCGGGCCAAGATTCATATTGGAGCTTCCATCCAGTTCATGGGATAAAAAGGACAGAAGCAGTGAGATGTCAAGGGCATCTGTGGGGGTCATTCTCAGTTTGGCTCTGCCATACATTATATTTCGTTCATTTACGGATTCATCAAGAAATGTGTTATCTATATACCCATCTCTGTGTTTATAGGTACCGCTCACATCAAAAAATAATTTATCTTTCAATATGGGGCCGCTCAGACTTAATGCTGCCCCATTTGTCAGTTTATCACCGGATTCGGAAGAAAGCCATTGCCCGCCCTCAACAGATACTTTCCCCCGGAATTCATTGGTTGGCTGCCTGGTAATAATGTTGATTGCCCCTGCCTGTGTGTTTTTGCCATACAAAGTACCCTGGGGACCACGCAACACCTCGATTCGTTCAATGTCCACGATACTCGTGTCATAACCCATTGAACCCAGTGTCGGCACCCCATCCACATACATTGCCGTGGAAGTGGTCTGGCGCTCCATGGATGGTGCGGAAATACCCCTGGTTGTAATTTTGTTATACCCGGCCATGCCATCATTAAAACTCATCATGTTGGGAACAAAATCAACAAGATCATCCACATCTTCAATTTTTCTGTCCTCAATATCCAGCTCATTCATTACGGTGATACTTGACGAAACTTCCTGGACATTTTCCTCCTGCTTCTGGGCGGTTACCGTAATTGTTCCCAGTTCAACCTCTTTGCGGGTTCTGTCTTCCTGAGCGACTGCCGATGCTGCAAAGATAGCTGCAAACAGCAGGGCTGTAAATTGTACGGCAGTAAATCTTGCCCTGCGGGTTTCCCTCTCTTTTTTCTTCATCATTTTTTTCTCCTTTGTTTCTTTAAAGTTTTTCACTCAAGACCATCACTCCATTAAAGCCAGACAATATTCAGATCATATAAATATGTTATCCATACTGAATATTTCAGGGGATTGCTAACGATTGCAGAATTATTTTTGACGGTATATGAAAATTCAGGGAAATTTTGCCGGATAAAAGATAATAAAAGGTGTTTTCCCACTTTTATTTTTATGGCAAATCTGCTCACATGCTGCTACTTGTGCGGCAAACACCGTAAAAAATAAATTCATTTCCATTGCAGTGGTACATCACGGCAGCTTTGGTACCTGTAAAAACCGGGAAACTTCAGGTTATGATATTTAAGGGAGAAATAAAAAAGGAGTTGCGTTATAAGTGGCGACTTATGGTAGCCTCTGGCTATGTTTGCTGGATCATGACAGGCTGTTGCTATGTCGCCTTCCTTGCGATACCAGGATCCATCTGCCCATCCGTAAATGTATCAAA
>CAZHPX010000196.1:0-3516 GCA_964534785.1 uncultured Desulfobulbaceae bacterium
TAAGTATATCAAATTTGTTGTTGAAATAGAGATAAATTGTTCCGTCGGCGACCTTGGCTTCTTTGGCTATGTCAGAGATCCTTGCATTAAAAAATCCTTTTTTAGCAAAAACTTTGGTGGCAGCCCTGATTATTTTTTCATGTTTATCCAATGATTTCATTGATGGAACCAGAAGGTAATCCAGAGATATTTATAGGAGAAAAAAAGAACTTGAATAGCTCAAATTTTCGTTTGTCTGCTTGCTATTTATCTCGTAATCGTATAATACAAAAACTGATAACAAATGAATGACCATTCATTTGTTATCAGTCTAACCGCTTATCAGGTTTATTGTCAAGGTAAATGCTTCATGGTCATACTTGCTTATAAGATATGGTAATATTACCTGATTACCACCGATCCTCAGCTAACTTTAAAGCTCGCTGTTGCAACGAGAAAAGTGTTACTTAGCGTTGTCCTTGAGGATCGTAACTGCTTGATGGATTCAGGATATAATTTGAATTATATTAACCCCAACACTACAACTGGTTATATGAGGAGATAGGTATGAAGGTGTTGATCATTGGTTCCGGTGGCCGTGAACACGCATTGGTCTGGAAGGTGCTTCAATCGGAAAATGTGCAAAAAGTGTTCTGTGCCCCCGGAAATGCCGGAATCAGGAAACTTGCCACCTGTGTTAAATATGCGGCAGATGATATTGAGGGGTTGCTTGCCTTTGCCTTAAAGGAAAAAATAAATCTGACCATTGTCGGCCCTGAAGACCCGCTTGCAGCAGGTATAGTTGATCTGTTCGAGGATAATGGATTGCGGATTTTCGGGCCGACGGCCAGGGCGGCTATTCTTGAGGGGAGCAAGGTCTTCACTAAAAAATTTCTTCATAAACACGCGATACCTACGGCTGCGTACAAGTCGTTTTCCAAGGTTGCTTCGGCAAAAAAATATATAGATAAAATTGATGTGCCATGTGTGGTTAAAGCGGATGGTCTTGCTGCTGGAAAAGGGGTTATTGTTGCCCAGACCAAGAGTGAGGCAAAAAAGGCAGTGGATAGTATTCTTAAAGACCGGGATTTTGGTGAGGCTGGCAGCAAGGTTGTGATCGAAGAGTTTCTTAAAGGAGAGGAAGTATCTTTTATTGCTTTTACTGATGGGGAAACGATTTTGCCGCTGCCGTCGTCGCAGGATCATAAAGCGGTTTTTGAAGCTGATCGCGGCCCCAATACCGGCGGAATGGGGGCTTATTCTCCCGCTCCGGTCATGGATGAACATTTGAGCATGCGGGTGATGAACGAGGTAATGATTCCGACAATTCGGGGTATGCTTAAAGAGGGAAGACCGTATAAAGGAATGCTTTATGCCGGTTTGATGATTGATGGGGATAAAATCCAGGTTCTTGAATATAATTGTCGGTTTGGTGATCCCGAATGCCAGCCGTTGATGATGCGGTTGAAGTCTGACCTGATTGAAGTCATTGAGGCTGTTATTGACGGGCGGCTGAGTCAGGTCGAGCTTGAGGTTGATCCCCGTCCGGCGGTCTGTGTAGTGATGGCATCGGAGGGGTATCCCGGCAAGTATGCGATTGAAAAGCCAATCAGCGGTTTAATAACAGCAGCCAAAATAAAAGAAGTGGTGGTTTTTCACGCTGGCACAACTATTAAGAACCGGAGAACCGTTACAGCCGGTGGCAGGGTTCTTGGGGTTACTGCCCTTGGTGAAACGATAAGGAAAAGTATTGACCTTGCCTATCGGGTAGTTGATTCGATTAAATGGCCGGGATGTTATTTCCGTCGTGATATAGGACATCGGGCTCTCAATCGCCAGGCAAACAAAAAAGGTCCCAGGGTTGGGATTGTCATGGACAGTGATACCGATTTGCCGGTTATGCAGGCAGCCGTTGATTTTTTTGATTTTGCGGGGATTCGTCATGAGCTTTGTATCAGCTCTGTCCATTATACCCCTGAACAGGTGGTTGAGTATGCCGGGGGAGCGGCTGCAAGAGGGATTGAGGTTATTATTGCCGGTGCCGGTATGTCCGCCCATCTTGCCGGGGTTATGGCGGCGCATACTAATTTGCCGGTTATTGGTGTCCCCATAAACGCCTCGCCATTAAATGGTCTTGACGCATTGCTGTCAACAGTGCAGACGGCACCGGGTGTTCCGGTAGCAACCATGGGAATTGGCAGGGACGGGGCCGAGAATGCGGCCGTTCTGTCGGCAAGAATAATGGCTTTGCATGACCCTGAAATCCAGGATGCCCTTGATCTTTATCGCCGGAAGATGGTTGCTGGTATTGAAGAAAAAAACAAAAAGATTGGCTTTTAAAAGTAAATGGTTTTTAAGATAACGGTTCAGGTGTTATTATGAGTATGAATGAAGGTTCACAAGGTGCTATTATGAATATAGATTACAGTAAAGCTGCTGCACTTATAAAAGACGGGGGGATCGTTGTCTTTCCCACTGAAAGCTGGTACGGGGTTGCGGTTGATCCCTGGAACGAGAAGGCATTAAAACGACTATACACTATTAAACAGAGGCCGGCGGACAAGCCGGTTCTGGTTATTATTGGCGGGGATAACCAGCTTGATGCCCTGATTGCCTCTGTACCTGCTCAATATCCGGTTCTGATGGAAAAATTCTGGCCGGGACCGCTGACCTTGGTATTTCAGGCCCATCCTTCCCTGCCGGAACTGCTCACTTCTGGAACCGGGACAGTTGCGGTGCGTTTTTCTTCCCATCCGGTGGCAGGCGAGTTGGCCCTCCGGGCAGGACCGATTACTGGAACCAGTGCCAATCTTTCCGGTTGCAACCCCCATTGTACCGGGCAGGGGGTTGCGGCAGAGCTTGAAGATAAGGTCGATTTGATTCTTGATGGCGGCAGGACTCCAGGCGGTAAAGGTTCAACCATTGTCGCTGTTCATGGAGACGGGCTGATTTGTATCAGGGAGGGGCAGATACCTTTTGCAGAAGTGACAGGCAGTTGTCCGGTCAAGTGAGGGCATGTGTTCAAGTAAGAGTTATTGAACAAAAAAAAAGACATAGAGAATGGCTATGAATGATCTGCAATGGAATAAAAATTTTGCCCTTGAACAAACCGCTGGAGATGAAGAGTTGCTTGAAGAGCTTCTTGTTCTGTTCAGGGATTCGTCGAAAAATGATTACCGGGATTTATGCGGGGCGTTGGAAGGGGGCGATGTTGAAGGGGTGGCAACAGCAGCACATAGTTTAAAAGGTGCATCTGCCAGTCTCGGTTTTGAGGGGATATGCAAATTGGCCACGGAGATGGAAGGCGAGGCCCGAGAGGGCTCCCTGGATTCTGCCCTTGCCGGCAGAGATGCCATGGGAGTTTTGTTGACCATGGCGGCTGAGCTGGCAGAAGTAGGGGCGGAAAATTTTCCGCCCCTACTGGAGGTGTTACAGAAATGGTAAGGCACAGCATTCCCACGCAGAGCGTGGGAACGAGGGGTAAGCTGATATAAACTATACCGTAGCTGTGCTTATCTAATCTTTCCTTTATTCAAC
>CAZHPX010000197.1:0-3485 GCA_964534785.1 uncultured Desulfobulbaceae bacterium
TTTAAAAATGCCTTGACCTGAGAAAAAATGCCTATTCTCGGACAGGCTCCTAGGGCAAGCTCCTATCTTCACCACTTTTGCAGCCAATGCATATAGATAATCTTATGCGGTTTGTTCGAATTACGATTACAGATTTTAAGTTAATCAAAAAAATAATATCCCCCCTATAGCAGCAGTGGACGAAAAAACAGTCCTGTGCAGAGAGAAGATACCCGCCCTTTTGAATCTTTCGATGGCGGTACTATTACTTTGGAATACCTAAGGTGGTCAAGGTCGTTTTGAGCTGATTTTCCGGAATTTGCAAGGGAGTATTGGACAAAACTAAACCTTTGATCCAGGCTTGGTTTGCAGAGGACAATCGTTCTTAAGCTCCATTAAACCAGGGAAACTCATTTTTTAACAGAAAATATCCATGATATCATGAGAATATCTGGTGTAATGGAGAGTTATCAACAAGGTATTCACAAAAGGTTTATTAGTCATATGTTCATTTTGCTAAACAATACTCCAAAATGATTAATTTTTCACTTAGATCTCTCCCGTTTTCTTATCTACCTGTGTCATTGTATTTTTATCTGACCTGTCTGCAAAAGAAAAAAAACAATAAATTTTCATTTATGAAAAACTGGAATTTGTACGATACCCTGATGCTTCCCGGAGACAGAAAAGCTACGGTGTTAATGGCCAGGTTTTTTGAGTTTTTATTCACAGGTATAAAACACCATGGATGAGGGCATCTTTGTCGTTGTCCTATGGGATTCTTTGATAAAGGATGGGAACGGGTGCGGAGCGGGTCATTGTAAAGACTTCGACCCGGGCAGCTCCGGCGTTTTTAAGAATCTGGCTGCATTCCGACACAGTTGAGCCGGTGGTAAAGACATCATCGACCAGAAGAATGGTTTTCCCGGCCACCATGCTGGCATCCATGCCCAAAATAAAGGCCCCCTTGAGATTTCTGCGTCGCTGCTCACCGCTGAGGGATACCTGCGGAACTGTAGCATAACGACGCAGCAAACCATAAACAGCAAAACGATTCTGCCAGTCGGGAAAACACCTCTTCGCAAGAAGAAGAGCCTGGTTGAAACCTCTTTCCCTTAATCGCCGTTTATGGAGGGGAACGGGAATAATCAGATCAGGCTCGGTGAGATGTGAAAACAGCGGGGAATGCCCGGCCAGAACAGCAAGGCTGGCAAGATTTCCAAGTTTACCGCCAAACTTGAACTTGACAATTAACGAGGCCATCACCCCATGATGAAAAAATGGGGCTCTGGCCAGATCAAATGAAAAAGTATTGGTCAGGCACTCACCACAAAGATGATTTTTTCCGCAAACAAAAGGGACACCACAACAGATACAAAGAGGGGACGAGATCGGAAAAATCCGGGCCAGGCAGTCCCGGCAGAGAAGGGGAGGGCGGCAATGGGAAAGGTCGAACCCGCATTCAAGGCAGCGAGGCGGGCAGAGAAGATTGCAAACGGCATTAAAAATAAGCATTTATGAGGTTCGTAATAACAAAACAGAACCAGTACATATCATTACGCTGCCGGCAGTTTTGTTCATTCTGTTCTGAGCCTTTTCACTTTTAAACAGCCTGCCTGCCCATGAAGCTGTAACCGCATAAAATAACATCACCAGGCCAAGGACGGCAGAGACAACAAACGCCACAGTAATAACATCAATGACAGACAGTATTTCAAGCTCAATAAAGGCAGGTAAAAAACCAAGATAGAAAAGTATTACCTTGGGATTGCCAAGGGTGATAAACAGCCCGCATAAAAAACTGTATACTCCCGACCGGGATCCTGGTTCAATAATGTCCAGTTTTGTCGGATGTGTCCGCCATAACCTGATACCCATCCAGATAAGGTAACCTGCACCAAGATATTTAATGAGTGTAAATAAACCGGTAAATGTTTCAGCAATAACAGCAAGCCCATAAATTGCAAGGAGAAGAAAGATCAGATCTCCAATGATGATCCCTGTGATTACGGGAACAGTATGCTTAACCCCCGAAGAAAGAGCTTTGGAAACTGTGGCCATAACACCCGGCCCAGGTGTTATGGCCAATAGAAACATTGCCGCGGCCAGACTTAAAATGTTAAAAATGGTCATGTGGGGACTCCAGAAATCCGGCGAATAAATAAGGTCATCGAATGGACAAGCCATCCCACCGTCGAATGGACAAGCCATCCCACTGCCAATATACGATTTACCGGTCAGCCATGGCTGCCTGCAGGTTTTCATCTAATCTGGCAAGAAATTCTTCAGTGGTAAGGAATTTCTGTTGCTTGCCAACTAACAAAGCGAGATCCCTGGTCATCTGTCCGGACTCAACGGTTTCCACGCAAATTCTCTCTAAGGTTTCAGCAAAGTGAACCACGGTCGGAGTATCATCAAACCTGCCGCGGTAACCCAGGCCGCGGGTCCAGGCGAAAATTGAAGCGATGGGGTTGGTGGAGGTTTTATTGCCATTCTGATGCTCACGATAATGACGGGTCACTGTCCCATGAGCCGCTTCCGCTTCTATGGTTTTGCCATCTTCAGTCATCAGAACTGAAGTCATCAGGCCAAGAGAACCAAAGCCCTGGGCGACTGTGTCTGATTGCACATCTCCATCATAATTTTTACAGGCCCAGACAAAACCGCCTTCCCATTTCAGGGCCGCAGCCACCATATCATCAATTAAGCGGTGTTCATAGGTGATACCAGCCATTGTAAACCTGTCGGCAAATTCCGTCTCAAAAACTTCCTGGAAAATATCTTTAAAACGACCATCATATTTTTTTAAAATCGTGTTCTTGGTTGACAGATAAACCGGCCAGCCCAGATCAAGGCCGTAATTCATACAGGAACGGGCAAAGCCGCGGATTGATGCATCAAGATTATACATGCCCATGGCACAACCGCTGCCGGGAAAATCAAACACTTCATATTCAATATTTTCTTTGCCATCGGCAGGCTCAAACTTCATGGTCAGCCTGCCGGGGCCGGGAATAAGAAAATCAGTGGCACGATACTGATCGCCAAAGGCATGACGACCGATAACAATGGGCTTGGTCCAGCCCGGAACCAGACGGGGAATGTTTTTGCAGATTATCGGTTGTCTGAACACTGTACCGCCGATGATATTACGGATTGTACCGTTGGGAGAACGCCACATCTCTTTCAGGTCAAATTCCTTGACCCGTGCTTCATCGGGGGTGATGGTGGCACATTTTACCCCGACCCCATATTTTTTGATGGCATTGGCGGCATCAACGGTTATCTGGTCGTCGGTCTCATCCCGTTTCTGAACCGAAAGGTCATAATATTTTAAATCAAGATCGAGATAAGGCAGGATTAACTTATCTTTGATAAACTCCCAGATAATCCGGGTCATTTCATCTCCATCCAGTTCGACAACAGGATTTTTCACCTTTATTCTGTCCATATTACTCCTTTGCACATTTTTTTTGTTATTGATGATACTCACAAAACTCAGGAAT
>CAZHPX010000198.1:0-3466 GCA_964534785.1 uncultured Desulfobulbaceae bacterium
AGTATAGTTTATATCAGCCTTTGGCTGCAGATAGCGTAGACTTCGAACTATTCTGTTCTCTGATTTCTGACTTCTGACAAGAGGACAGGTATGACCAGGGACGAAATAAAGAATCTTATCCTTGAAATTATAGAAGATATTGATGAGGATGCGGAGTTTGACGGGCTTGACTCGGATGCTCCACTTCGCGATCAGCTTGATCTTGATTCCATGGATTTTCTTGATATAGTTATGGAATTGCGGAAAAGATATAAACTGCAGATTCCTGAGGAAGAATATCCGGAACTAGCGACACTAAATAGCTGTGTTAATTATCTTGAGCCAAAACTTAAAGATGTATAACCGTTACACTTCGTGTTTACAGGTAATTTTTGCAAGCTTGCCCAAATGACTACAGAAGGAGAAACAAAAAACATTTGCCTGATTATCAGCTTGTCATAATCGGTGCTGGTCTTTCCGGACTGGCTGCCGGCATCAGGGCTGCCCGTTTTGGTAAAAAAACCCTTATTATTGAACAGCATTCTCTGCCGGGCGGTCTGAACTCATGGTATTTCCGGCAAGGTTACCTGCTTGAAACAGGTCTTCATGCCATGACCAATTTCGCTCCCTCATCTGTTAAGGGAGCACCGCTCAATCGCCTTTTTCGGCAGCTCAAAATTTCCCGTAAAAGATTTATCACCCGTGAGCAGTTTGGTTCGGAAATTGTTTTTCCTGAAAAAAAACTGCGGTTTTCAAATGACCTTGCCCTGTTAACCGCTGAGGTTGAACGGGCTTTCCCTGCCGCCCTTGATGGATTTATCCGTCTTGTTAGGTTAATGGAGGATTATAATCCCTTTACCCCCGCCCCCTGGCAGTCGGCCAGGGCTTTTCTCTCGACATATCTTGCCGATCCTCTTCTTGAAAAAATGTTGATGCTGCCCCTCATGGTATATGGTAATGCCGAGGAAAAAGACATGGATCTTGGTCAGTTTGCCATCATGTTCCGGGCCTTGTTTCTGGAAGGATTTTTTCGGCCTGAGCAGACCATCCGTGAATTTATCACCATGCTTCTTGGTCAGTACCGCAGTTTTGGCGGAGAGATCAGGATGAATACCGGGGTTGCCGATATTATTTGCAGTAATGATGGGAAAAAAGTGAACGGGGTTCGCCTTGATAACGGGGAAGAGATAAGTGCAGATAAAATATTATCAACCACCGGCATCCCTGTTACGGCAAAATTATCCGGCTGGCAGCTTGACCTGGAGAAATACACGGGCCGGATGAGTTTCATGGAAACCATTTCCATCCTGCCCGCCCGTCTGCGTCAATCGCTCAGCAGGGATCGGGCCATCATCTTTTTTTCCCACCGTAATGACTGGCAGTATCAGAGACCGAGGGAATTAATAGATCCTTCATGGGGGGTTATCTGTTTTCCGGATAATTTTCATGGTATTGAACTATCTGAAACCTTTCAGCTCAGAGTTACCAATGCCGCAGATTATGATCGCTGGCAGCAGCTTGGCCAGGATGCTTACCAGGCAGCTAAAAGACAATGTTTTTCTGATTCAACTCAAATGAGTTCTGAAATTGTTGGAAATTACAGCGGGGACATTGTATATCAGGATAGCTTCACCCCATTGACCATTGAGCGATATACCGGTAAGGGGGCAGGAGCCGTGTATGGCAGCCCTGTCAAAATCAAGGACGGCCGTACTCCTTTTGCCAACCTGTTCATTGCCGGTACTGACCAGGGGTACCTTGGTATTGTCGGGGCGATGCTCAGCGGGGTTACTATTGTTAACCAGCATCTTTTACTGTAATTTTTATTTTTTGATTTGAAAAATGGTTACACCACTTGACTCAGTAGATAACAAATACGATATAGTTGTGGTTGGTTCCGGGTTAGGCGGTCTGACCTGTGCCAACCGCCTGGCACGAGCCGGTCATAAAACCCTGCTTCTTGAACATCACCACCAGCTTGGCGGCCTGGCGACCTGGTTTAAAAGAGGCGGTCATATCTTTGATGTTTCTCTCCACGGTTTTCCCTACGGGATGGTTAAAACCTGTAAAAAATACTGGTCTAAGGAGATTCGTGATTCCATCGTCCAGTTGAAAAACATTGTCTTTGATAATCCCCAGTTTTCCCTGACCACTACTTTCTCAAAGGAAGATTTTATCAGTCTCCTTCAGGAAAAGTTCAGGATTGAACCTGTGGTGGTAACTGATTTTTTTCAGACAGTGGACGGGATGAACTTTTATGATGACCAGTCCATGACCACCAGGGAGCTTTTTGCCAGTTTTTTCCCAGGCCGCAGCGATGTCCACCGGCTCCTCATGGAGCCAATCACCTATGCCAATGGTTCCACTCTTGATGAGCCGGCGATTACTTATGGGATTGTCTTTTCAAATTTCATGAACAAAGGGGTTTACACCTTTGAGGGGGGAACGGATAAGTTAATCGGCATGATGGAAAAGGAACTTGAAAAAAACGGGGTAACCATCTGTACAAGAGCCAGGGTAGATAGAATTGTGGTTGATAACTCCCGGGTACGGGGGGTGGAGGTCGGCGGGCGGTTGATTGAAACTTCGGCAGTGGTTTCCAATGCCGGGGTAACCAACACCATTGATGAGCTTGCCGGTCGGGATGCCTTTTCTGCGGATTTCCTCGCCTCGTTTGACAAAGTGGAGGTCAATAACTCTTCCTGTCAGGTTTATTTTGGTATCCGCAGAGGCGAGAGGATTGAAGATATAGGCGATCTTCTTTTCACCTCCACCTGCGAAGAGTTTTTTTCTGAAGAGATGCGGAAAATAGATACTAAAAGCCGGACTTTTTCGGTATATTATCCAAAAACCAGACCGGATAACGAACCGGATTATACCATTGTTGCCTCAATGAATGGTAATTATGATGACTGGGCGGCTCTTTCTGGTAATGCCTATCAGCAGGAAAAAGACAAGATGGTTGAGCGGTGTCTTGATGACCTTGAGAGGTATGTTCCCGGTGTTCGTAACAAGATAGATGTGATAGAATCGGCAACCCCGAAAACATTTCATCGTTATACTCTCCATACCAAAGGGACTTCCTTTGGTACTAAATTTGAGGGGCTTGATATCTCCCGCTCTCTCCATAAAGAGGTGGCTGGTCTGTTTCATGTTGGTTCGGTTGGGATTATCATGAGCGGCTGGCTTGGAGCTATTAATTACGGGGTTATTGTTGCCAATGATGTGGATGCTTTTGTGAGAAATTAAAAATGGATGATTTTAGAGGACAAAAAGCTGTTGTCAGCGGGGCAACCCGTGGTATAGGCCGGGCTATTGCCACTGTTTTTTTAGAGAGTGGTGCCACTGTAATTGGTCTTTATGGCGGTGATGATGCGGCGGCCGATGCCTTTAGCGGGGCGGTTGGGGATGATGCCGGGGAGCGGCTTCATCTCCATAAGGTGGATGTCAGCGATTATCAGGGGGTGGAGAGATTCTATGCTGCTCT
>CAZHPX010000199.1:0-3459 GCA_964534785.1 uncultured Desulfobulbaceae bacterium
TTCTGATATCTCCCTTGAAGAAGATGTCCGTTTTCTCACGGTGGTGGCAGCTTTAGTCGCCCAGTTTCTGAGCCTGAACAAAGCTATTGCAAGAGGAAGACGCAAACTTGCCCTGGAAAATTCAAACCTGAAGGCCCAGCTCCATGGTCGTTACAGAAAACATTATATTATCGGGCATAGCAAGCCAATGCAGGAGGTATTTCACACCATAGAAAGAGTCGCCCTCAGCCAGGCCACGGTTTTGATTCTTGGAGAATCCGGTACAGGCAAGGAGTTAATAGCCCATGCCATCCATGAAGCAGGACCAAGAAATAACAAACCATTTATCAAGATAAATTGTGCCGCCCTGCCGGAGAATCTGCTGGAGAGTGAATTGTTCGGCCACGAGAAAGGTGCTTTCACCGGAGCTGATGCCATCCGGATCGGCAGATTTGAACTGGCTGACCAGGGAACAATGTTTTTTGATGAGATAGGCGAGCTGCCAATCTCCCTTCAGGCAAAGCTGTTGCGGGTTTTGCAGGAACAGCAATTTGAAAGATTAGGATCAGCAAAAACCATTCAGGTTGATGTGCGAATCATCGCCGCTACCAATATTGATCTGGAAAATGCGGTCAGGGAAGGTCGTTTCAGAAACGATTTGTTTTATCGTCTCAATGTGGTTCCCATTACTCCACCACCTTTAAGAGAACGAAAAGATGACATACCTCTTCTTATTGAATATTTTCTTAATGCCAGTAACCAGCGTAACAACTCTAACATTCGTATGGCAAAGGAATTTCTTGATATTCTTGTAAATTACGAATGGCCGGGAAATGTCCGCGAGCTGCAGAATCTCATTGAAAGATTAGTTATTCTTGCCATGGATGACATCTTGCAGGCAGAGGATCTTCCCGAAAATATCCTCAAACCAGAAAATAAAACAAATAATCGAAATGCGGCCGGAGAAAAGCACATATTACCGGGGGCAGCCAGGCTGCCTGGTAATAACTACCTCAACCCGGAAGACAGCAGAAATAAAATAAAAAACATTTCCCCTCCCGATCCCGGTTCCCTAAAGGAACTTGAGCGGGAACGGATCAGGGAAGCCCTTATCCGGCATGGCTGGGTCCAGGCCAGGGCGGCCCGGGAACTTGGCCTGACCCAGAGACAGATAGGTTATCGGATTAAGAAATTCAACCTGCAGCGGTCTGATTTCAGATAACCTTTACACCCGCATCCTCATCCGCATCCGCTGCCATCACCACCACAGGCTATTTTTTCCCCTGAACATTTACGGATTGTCCCCTGTAGAGCGGATAGTCCTTCACCGGTATAGACCGCTTTTAAACCATTCTCAATCAGACCACTCATAGTAACCGGCCTGATGCCTTTTTCTTTTAATACTTTGCGGGGAGCAGGGCCAAGATCACTGACCAGTACGGCCCGGCAATCGGCAAGGGTTCGGGTGATGGCCAGCCAGCGATTAGGACCGCCGCCGGCAGATGGAGCCGGCCGCTCTTCTATTAATTTATACCCGCCCTGCCCGTCCCTGCCCCATATCTGAAAGCGATCAGCTTCACCAAGGTGCTGATTAACCAGGATTCCCTCCATGGTCGCCACTGCTGCAAAGGGCCGCTCTACTATTTTAAGAGGTTCTTTTTTTGCACACGCAGATAGACAACCGCGAAACTCTTTAGTTTTATCATCACCAAGCAGACCCACCGCATCAGCCCGGCAACGGGTACAATGACGCATCTGGGGCAGATATTTTTCAGCCTGGCGGCGAAATTCTTCCATTTCAACACGGCAAATTTCCCGGACATTTTCAAATTTTGTACCGGGATTGGGCAGCATGGCCATGCAGTTAAACAAATCAACTCCGATTTTTTTCATGGTTTCAGCCACTTCTACAATATGACGATCATTTATACCGGAGACGGCAATACTGTTTACCTTAACAAGTATGTTATGTTTTTTTAACATCTCCACAGCCTTGAGCTGCCTGAGCAGAAGCAGCCTGGCTCCTGTGACCCCCTTGTATACTATATTGCCGTCACTGACCCAGGGATGAATTCTCGCAGTTATTTCAGGATCAACCCCGTTAATGGTGACTGTTACATGGGAAACACCGATATCCGCCAGCTCCGGAACATAGGGAGCCAGGTTCATACCGTTACTGGCAAGACAGAGAATCATCTGCGGGTATTTTTGGCGGATAAGCCGCATGGTTTCCAGGGTTTCATCAGGATTGGCAAAGGGATCGCCCGGGCCGGCAATCCCGACAACTGTAATCCGCGGTTCCTTTGCCAATACCATATCCACATACTCCAAAGCCTGTTGCTGAGAAAGAATAGCACTGGTTACTCCGGGCCTGGACTCGTTGACACAGTCATATTTACGGTTGCAGTAATTACACTGAATATTACATTTCGGTGCAACAGGCAGATGAACCCGGCCATATCTGCCCTTAACCCTGCCATTGAAGCAGGGATGACGCTTGATATCTACACCTGGATGAATTGTCATTACTATCTCCTGTTATCTGACACAGTTATGTAACCAAAGTTACCCCAACCTGTTTATTCCCCATCTATCCGCGGAGCGGAGGGTGGAAGGTACCACCGCAGAGCGGTGATACCAGAGAAACCTGCTGTCCCCTGTCTTCTGGCTTCTGGCTTCTGGCTTCTGATACTCACATATATGAATAACCAACCCCTGAATCAGCCTGTTTCTTAGCAATAACCGCATTGGTTATCCGGTCAAACAACAACTGGGCACCCCGATAACCAAGATGAAGAATCCGCTGCCCGCCCACACGGTCATGAACGGGAAACCCAACCCTGATCAGAGGAATGTCCAGTTTTCTGGCAAGCTGGTATCCTTTGGAATGACCAATCAGCAGATCAGGCTGCAGGGATTCAGCCATTTCACTGATGTCAAAGAAATCCATCCCCTCATGGACAATCGGCGGTTCCGGCAGAAGATGACCGCTTACTTCGGCAACAGATCCGGCAAGGTTACCGGAGGTGCCGCCGGATGCACATAGTACCGGTCTTACGCCTATTTCAGCAAGAAAAGCGGTCATGCCCACGACAAGATCTTCTTCTCCATAAACAATTGCCTTTTTGTCAAAAATATACTTATGCCCGTCCACATAGGCATCAACCAGCCGTCCCCGTTCACCCTGGTACTTTTTCGGGATATCCCGGCCGCTTAACTCAGCAAGGCTTGCAAAAAAACGATCACTTTCTTCAATACCAAGTGGCAGACCAAGTTTTTTATTCTCCACCCCAAATTCCTTTTCAAGATAAACGCCGCCACTGTATTTATCCTGAACGGTTCTGCCAAACTCAACCGTCACCGCCCCTGCCCGGGACATATTTTTGATTTTCTGTAAAGGTGTGCCACCGGCAGGAACCTTTTCATATTCAAGCAGAGCCGGCCCGTCCATGGTTTCAGACAGATCGGGAAGCATGGTAT
>CAZHPX010000200.1:0-3447 GCA_964534785.1 uncultured Desulfobulbaceae bacterium
AGCCAATAAACTGGTCGGTTCTGAAAAACCGTATTTATTGTATTGTTGGAGCGTACAAGGTGAGGATAGAGCTGGAATTATTGTCACGGCAGTATGAAATGATTCTTAACGCTGCTGCCAATGGTATATGCGGGGTGGATGAAAATAGATATATTTCTTATCTTAATCCGGCAGGTCGGATCATGCTTGGCTATAAAGAGGATGACGAGCTGTCAGGTTATTCCTATGAACAGATTTTTAAAATATCCACACCTGATTCCATGGATTTTAATGCGGACTGTTGCCCATTCTTTGCTGATCAGACTCTTGAAACTTCCTATTATTTTGACGAGGTACGAATGCTGCGTCGGGATGGTATCAGTTTTCCGGCAGAGTTTAAAGCCACCACCATGGTGGAGAAAAACAGGGTTGTCGGCGGGGTGATTGTCTTTCAGGATGTGACAGAGCGGCACCAGGCCGCTGAGCTTATTCGTTACATGGCCAACCATGATTCATTGACAAATCTGCCAAACAGAAATTACCTGTACGAAAGACTGCCCCAGGCCATATCCCTTGCCAAACGGCATAAGCGGTTGCTTTGTATGCTTTTTATTGATCTTGATCGGTTTAAACCTGTCAATGACCGTTATGGCCATGCGGTGGGCGATATGGTTTTGGTGAAAGTTGCCAGACACTTGTCTGAACTTTTACGGGCTTCAGATTCGGTTTTTCGTCTCGGAGGAGATGAATTTGTTCTTTTGCTGGAAAGTGCGACCTCTGTTGAAGGGGCTGAACTGGTGGCAGACAAGGCCATTGAAAAGTTGAATCAGCCCATTGAAGTCAACGGCCATGTCTGTCATATTGGTGCCAGTGTCGGGATTGCGGTTTACCCTGATGACTGTGATGATCCCCAGACCATGCTCAAACATGCTGATATTGCCATGTACGAGGCCAAGAAGAAAGGGCGGAACTGCCAGCACAGGTTTTCCGGCTCGGAGAGCATGGATGAGTAATGAATCGCGGCGTCTGTTTCTGGCAGTTTGCCGCTTCTTTTTTTAATCAGCAACAAGTGTTTTGATAATATCGGTTTTGCCAATAACCCCGACAAGTTGATCGTTATCCATCACCGGCAGGGTATGGACTTGTTTTTCAGCCATCAGAGTGGCAACTTCATCCAGGGGCGTTTCAGGGGCTACGGAGATAAGTTTTCTGGAACATATGTCTCCAACTGTGATTCCCGCCATTTTCTTAAGATCATTTTCCATTTTTCCCGGACTTTCCAGGAACAGAAATCCATCGAGAAAAGAGACTACCGTGGGAATATGGACCTTCTTGTTTTGATCTATCAGGTCGCTTTCCGTCACCACTCCTATTACTTTTCCGGTTTCATCTTGGACGGGAACTCCGCCTATTTTATGCTTAAAGAGAAGCCTTGCTAGTTCTTTCACCGGCATTGATGTTGTTGCGGCTATGGTCTCTGTCGTCATTATATCTTTTGCAAGTATCATTATTGTACTCTCCTTGTGAGTAGGTGTCTGTGGATAACATCAGGGTTTTAATTTTTGAGTGAGTTTCATGGCTGCGGGCAACTGGTCGGCCACTTCCGACGGGGTGAACCCGCAGCCTGTTTTGTCTGCGAGCATATCAGCAGCAAGACCGTGCAGGTAAACGGCATTACAGGCAGCTTGCCATGGGCAATGCCGCCGGGCAAGCAGGCCGCCGATCATCCCGGCCAGCACATCGCCCATTCCACCGCTTGCCAGACCTGAGTTACCGCTGCTGTTGATTGCCCATTGCCCGTTGTTGGCGGCGACAACGGTTCCAGCCCCTTTCAGGACAATTATAACATTTCCATGTATGGCAGGAGGATTTTTATGGAAATCGTTTCCTGCAGCAGGTCTTTTGCCTGATTGAAGAGGAGCTTGTGCCCTGCATTTTCTGCTAAGCTTTAAAGCGGCCTTAATTCGATCGTCCTCTATTTCCTTAATGGTCAAACCTGATAGTCTCATCATTTCTCCCGGATGCGGGGTCAGGATGCGGGGGCCTCCTGGTTTGGCAGGAAAGGCAGGGTCGGCAGCAAGGATATTCAGAGCATCGGCATCCACGACCATGGGTACGGTAATTTCCTGGTAAAGATTTTTGACCAGCCGGGCGGTTTTTCTATCTCTGCCCAGACCTGGCCCAAGAACAACAGCGGTTTTTCCAGCGGCAGTATCCATGATCTCTGTGAAATCATCCATGGATAAGGAGTCGGTTGATTCAGGCAGGGGGATGGTCATGACCTCGGGCAGGGCTGTTTCAAAAATCAGGTTAAGATTATGGGGGACAGCCGTTGTTACCAACCCGCATCCACTTCGCAGGGCTGCTTTGCAGCTTAAGATGGCGGCTCCGGTCATGCCGGTTGAACCTGCTAATATCAGCAGATGGCCGTGGGTTCCTTTATGTGAATTGATATTTCTTTGCGGTAAGTTAGTCGTATCTGCAGTAAGAACCCGGCCGGCCGGGGCAAGTTGTTTAACGGCATCTCCGGGGATATCTATGTCGACGACCTCCAGTTTGCCGATTCGTTTTCCTCCGTGGAGGAAATGGGCTGGTTTGGCCAGTCCATAGGTCACGGTCAGATCAGCGGTGACAGCAGTTTCCATTATTCTGCCAGTATCAGCTTCCATGCCGGACGGCAGGTCAATGGCCAGCACAGGCCAGCCGAATTCAGTTTTAAGTTGATTTATAAAGTCGATGGTCTCGGCAAAAAGGCCGGTAACTTTCCGGCCAAGACCGGTGCCGAACAGGGCATCAACCATGCAGGCAACCGGGTGGGCTGCGTGCTGTTTGAAGATTATTTCGGTTGTTTTGTTTCTGTCTTTACTGGTGGAGAATGAAATATTAAACGAGCTGATGCCAAGCCGTTTAATAATGGCGGCGTTGGTTGCGGCATCGCCTCGTAACTCTGCCAACGGTTTTATGGTGAACAGGATTGGCCTGCCACCGGCCTGGTATAGTTTTCTCGCCACCACTAACCCGTCGCCACCATTATTACCGGGACCGATAAAGAAAATCACGGTTTTACCGGCAAGTTGTCCCAATATCTTTTCCATGAAAAGAAAAGTGTTATGGCCGGCATTTTCCATGAGGATAATAGACGGTATGCCGTATTCGCTGGTGGCTGTACGGTCAAGTTCCTGCATTTCATGGGCAGTGACAAGTTTCACTTTTTCTTTTGTTAAGGGATGGAATAGGAAAAGATAACACCTGAATTATCCGACAATACCTGAAAATGATTTATTCGTCCATAATAAGATATGGTTAAAATATATTTTGCTGTACAAATCATACCTTATGTTTATAATGAGCCAACTTATTGTTGACATACTTTGAATTAAACCGGGTTCAAAATCGTAACCGGACAGGTTGTCTTTGCGGTTAACCCCAATTTTAGGGCCACCCTCTTAAGTGGAATTTGCATTCCAA
>CAZHPX010000201.1:0-3433 GCA_964534785.1 uncultured Desulfobulbaceae bacterium
ATTGAAAGGTTCATAAATTCCGCGACACAACTCAAATAATGCCAAATTCTGCCCCCATCGCACACCAAACTCTACGATAATGCCATGTACATCAATAATCTTTTGATAAATTTCGTTAAGAAAGAGCAGCCTGGAAAAAGTCTGTCTGCTAAGAAACAATCCCAGGTTATGAAGAACCTCGTTGTCCGGAATTGGGCATTGACGAAAAAGGGCAAGAAATTCATCACGATGGACTTTTTCCGCAGAGGATGCACCTGTTGCCACTTTTATATCTTTTTCTTTTTTCATTGCTCACCTGATATTGTTTTTTTCATATATACAAAACAATTTTTCATTAAGTTAAGGCAGTACTTACAAATCCATCACCACCCGCAAACGGTGACCACGCACGCCCCAACTACGACAACACCTTGGCTAACAATTCGGCATGCCGCCAGTCTTCTTCCGTGTCGATATCCACGACCCGCCAGCGAGGGATTTTTATCGGTTTTGAGTGGCTGGCAAATACTTTCTTCTCCCGGAGCCAAGCCTCGGGCCGCCCCCAGTAGAACTGGCCTGCATCGTGCAGAGCTGCCGGCAAATCCTGGGAACGGGTTGAAAAATGCTTCGGAAAAAACATCTCCACCCCGCCGTCTGCCGTCTCTTTGAAAGAACGGAAAATTGGCGACGGGTAATCGGTAACGGTGAAGGAATATGCCCATTCACCGGAATCAAGGGCGTTACGCCCCCTGAGCAAATCATCGGCATTGATAAAGGGTGAGGTGGCATATATACAGCATACCGCTTCAACACCGGTAAAATTGTCCATTACCCAGGCAGTGGCATGGGCAATAACCTCAGTGGTTCCGGTGTGGTCATCGGCCAGTTCTGCTGGTCTGAGAAAGGGAACTTCCGCGCCCCATTCCCGTGCCACCTCTGCTATTTTTTCATCATCGGTGGAGACTATCACCCGGGCAAACAAACCCGAACTTAATGCGGTCAGGATGGGCCATGCCAGCATGGGTTTTCCGTAAAAAATCTTGATGTTCTTACGCAGGATCCTCTTACTGCCACCACGGGCAGGAATAACAGCTATATTCATAATAATACATCTCAAATCGCAAATTCAAATTTTCCCGGCTCCGACAAGCTCTACCGCCATCATTATCTAAACTCAGCAAAATGCCTCGCTCAGAGAATCAATCACATAATCCTGCTGATCTTCGCCAAGGGCGTAATACAACGGCAGGGTAATGGTTTCTTCATAGTATTTTTCCGCCTCAGGAAAATCACCTCTCCCAAAGCCCATCCTTTTATAATACGGATGGGTATGGACGGGTATATAGTGGACATTTACACCGATATCTGCCTGCCTCATTTTTTCAAACACCTGAAGGCGTGTCTTATCTATGCTGTCTAATTTTAATCTAACCACATAAAGATGATAAGCTGAATGTGTATCCGGGTGCTGATAGTGAATCTCCACCGGCAAATCTTTTAAGGCCCGATTATAACGCCTTGCCAATTTATGCCTTCGTTTTACGAATTTATCTATTCTCTTTATCTGGCTTGTTCCCAAAGCCGCCTGGATATCCGTCATGCGATAGTTGCAGCCTAACTCAAGCTGTTGATAATACCAGGGACCATGGGTTTCCCCTTCCATCAACTCCGGTCGCCTTGTCATCCCATGCGTCCGCAACCGCACCAGCTTTTCGTATAAATCTTTACTGTTCGTGGTTATCATACCACCTTCGCCGGTGGTAACGATCTTCACTGGATGAAAGCTGAACACCGTCATATCCGAAAAGGCACAACCACCCACTTTATCACCTCTATACTTGCCGCCGATTGCATGGGCTGCATCTTCTATTATTGTTATATCATAATGCTGGGCGAGCTTGGTTATTTCTGCCATCTGACAAGATTGTCCGGCAAAATGTACCGGTATCAAAATCTTTGGCAGTTTTCCTTCCCTATCTGCTTTTTTGAGTTTTGCTGCCAGCCTTTCAACGCTGATATTATATGTTCTGCTGTCTATATCCACAAAGTCTACCCCCGCCCCGCAATACAACCCGCAGTTGGCGGAGGCCGCAAAGGTGTTGGGAGATGTCCAGAGTATATCCCGATCTGTCAGGCCGGCGGCAAGACAGGCAATATGCAATGCAGATGTAGCATTGCTGAGCGCCACTGCGTAACGGGCACCGCAATAATCGCTCACTGTCTGCTCAAAACATTCAACAGCAGGTCCCTGGGTAATCCAGTCCGATTTCAGTACCTCCACCACCGCTTGAATATCCTGATCGTTGATGTCCTGCCTGCCGTAGGGAATGTGTTTCATTTATGGTTCATTTCCCGCAGCTGTTCCACGCTTAAAAAAACAGGATTTACACCGGAACTGTATTCAAACCCATATTCAACAGGAACACCCTTTTCTCCACTGGCGTTGGCCTCGTAATTTATGGAATGGGTAAAAGAAATGGTCGGTTTTATCACATAATGATCGTCAAACTCCAGGGTAAGATGTGAATCATCGGCTGTAACCATTACTTCGTGCAGTTTTTCTCCGGGACGAATACCTACTACCTTAACCGGCATATCCGGATCAACTGATTCCACCAGATCCATGATTCTCATGGAAGGGATTTTGGGGACAAAGATTTCTCCTCCCTGCATCCGCATGAAAATTTTCAGAACAAAATCAATTCCCTGCTCCAAAGTAATCCAGAACCTTGTCATCTCCGGGTGGGTGACAGGCAGTTCTTTGACATCATCGTCAAGCAGTTTTTTGAAAAACGGCACCACCGAGCCACGGGAACCAACCACATTACCGTAACGAACCACGGAAAACCTGGTATTCCGTCCACCGGTGAGATTATTTGCCGCCACAAACAGTTTATCTGAAGCCAGTTTGGTTGCCCCATAAAGGTTCACCGGTGCCGCCGCTTTATCGGTGGAAAGGGCAATCACCTTCTCCACACCACTCTCGATGGCTGCGGTAACAACATTCTGGGCCCCGTGAATATTGGTTTTAACGCACTCCATCGGATTATATTCCGCCGCCGGCACCTGTTTTAAAGCAGCAGCATGCACCACGAAATCGACCCCGGACATTGCCTGCTTTAACCTTTCAAGATCACGGACATCCCCGATAAAATACCGCATCACCGGAGCATTGAATTTCTGCTCCATTTCAAACTGCTTCAGCTCGTCACGGGAAAAAACTATCATCCTTCTCGGCTTGTACCTGCTTAACACCGTCTCCACAAACCGCTGCCCGAAAGAACCCGTCCCGCCGGTGACCATTATTGACTTACCTTCAAACATATTCCCCATTCCTTCAATCTTCCCCAATTTTATTTTTTTTGCTTTGTTGTTATCCTTTAACTCCATATCGGCAACTAAGTGTCTGTAAGATATTAACATGGCCACTCACGGTCAAGCTGGAAGGATGGAG
>CAZHPX010000202.1:0-3415 GCA_964534785.1 uncultured Desulfobulbaceae bacterium
TTCTTGGTCTGGTTATTTCCAATATCCCGGCTCTGGGTTCTCTGATTCTCGCCATGGTGCAGGCGATAATTATTGTTTTGTCAATCATGCGTCTGCCTAAAATCGGATTTCTGGCTATTCTCGGGGTCTGTATGGGAGTTATTTACGGATTTATCTTTCCTGCCCATCCTTTCATGTTTGTTACCTTTGTGGTTGCCGGTGTTGTTGGTGACACCATGGGCTGGGTACTGGGTGGTTATACTAAAAAGAGGGGTATTGTCGGGGCAGTACTTTCCTATCGTCTGACTGTTATTGTCTTTGGAGCAGTCATTGCCTGGTGGATAGGATTTGCCAAGACTGACCTGGCCTGGGCCTTGATTCTCATGAATTGTGCAGGTTCAGCGGTTGGAGTGCTGCTTGGGGCATGGATCGGGATAAAACTGGCGGATGAGCTCAGCCGGGCAGGATTGCTTAGGGTATAGGGGATATTTCATGGAATTGATGGCCCGGATGCAGGCGATTCAGTATGGGGATGGTTTTTTTTACCGTTTGGACCCAAGGATAAAAATAGGGGTGGTCCTGTTGTTTGCCCTGGTTGGGCCGCTCATTGAAGAGCCTGTTCTTCTTGGCATATTGAGCATGGTGGCAATCGGATACATGCTTCAGGCAGGACTCAAAAAAACCCTGCTGTTTCTTGCCGGTTTTTATATATTATCCATGCTGATTTATTTATTTGCTGAAGCGATTATTTTTCGTCGCACTCCCGAATATCAGGTCTATCTGGTTTTGACTCTGACCATGTTACCGATTATGTGTGGCGGTCTTCTCCTGGGCATGACCACCCCCCTGGAAAAGTTGATAGCTGCTCTGGGAAAAGTCGGTATTCCCTCTGGAATGCGGTATGCCATCATGGTGGCCATGCGTTATGTGGCTATGCTGGGCAGGGAGTTACGGCATATGGTTCAGTCCATGCGGGTTCGGGATGTTCTTCCGGGCTGGCGGGATATTTTTATTCACCCCCTGCAGACCTTGCGAATCATGCTTATTCCCATGTTGATTCGCAGTTTCAAGGTGGCTGACCGGATGGGTGCAGCCGCTGAACTCCGTGGTCTGTCCGCACCTGCAAATAAGCTCTCCCTGGTGGAGTTACGATTAAACACTAAAGACTGGTTGTTTTTGTCAGCCAATCTTGTTCTGATAACAACCTTATGGCTCATGTCAAGTTTCGTGATATAACTTTTTGTTTTGACAGCAGAAAAGAAAACAGTATAGACGGCATATCATTTGACCTGAAAGCCGGGGAGACCCTTGTCCTTGCTGGTCGCAGCGGTTCCGGCAAGTCCACGCTTCTCCACTGTTTAAGCGGTTTGATTCCTGAATATTACTCAGGCAGGTTAGGTGGTGTTATTCAGATAGGTAACGGTGTCGGCGATGTTACTGACTGGAAAGATATTCCACTTTATGAAAAGGCCGTTACTGTTGGTACTGTTTTTCAGGAGCCACGCCATCAGTTTTTCTCGGCCCGGGTGGAACAGGAACTTCTTCTTTCTATCTGGCGAAGTGAAGCACCACTTGAGGATAAACAAAAACATATTGATACAATTCTTGACCAGTTGGGAATGGAGGCTTTTCGTTATCGGATTCTTGATACCCTTTCTTCCGGGGAACAGCAGCGAATTGCAATTGGTACTGCCATAACCTCGGCACCAGCAATTCTGGTTCTTGATGAACCGTCTGCCAACTTGTCGCCGGATGGTGTAGAGGCCATGGTTCAGTTTCTGAAGCGGGCAAAGGAACAGGGGACGACTATTATCATTGCCGAACACCGGTTTTCCTGGCTGCGACAACTGACTGACAAGCTGCTTGTTCTTGATCAGGGAAAAGTCGTTTATCAGGGGGATGCCGGTAAGTTGGATGACTATGATTTTTGCAGGCAGCATGGTCTGCGTTTTAATGATTCTACCGCTTTGCAAGAAAAAGCGGAGCCGGGAGATAAAAATATAGATGCTGCGGAGAAGTCAGACAGAAAACAATATAATGGTGTCCCTGCCATTTTTACTTTAAATCAGGTCGGGTTTAAGTATAAAAAACAATTGGACTGGATTTGGCGGCATGTCAATGCCAACTTCCACGGTGGGGAGATTGTCGCCTTGACTGGAAAGAACGGTTGCGGTAAAACCACAATGCTCGCCCTTCTCTTTGGTTTGTACAAGCCGGTCGAGGGGAATATTAATTTTCCGGGGGTTGAATCTGTAAGAGCCATGGCTCTGCAACATCCGGATTTACAGCTTTTTGCCTCCACTGTCAGAGAAGAAATAAGCAGCTCTCTTAAGGAACAGGAAAAATGGATAGATAAATTTAACCTGAGTCATGTCCATGACCGTCATCCCTTGACCCTGTCCGGAGGAGAGATGCAGAGACTGGTACTGGCAGTTTCATTTGCCAGGGTTTCAGAAAAAAAAGATGGGGTGCTTCTCTTAGATGAACCTACCAGCGGCATGGACGGTCAGCAGTTGGATATTTTAAGTCGGGAAATCGGCGAACTACAGGCTGACAATAAATGTGTTGTCATGGCAACCCATGATTATGATCTTATCAGGAAAACAGGAGCAGTGGTTATGCCGGTGGGATAGTGGACTCGTTTTGATATCCATTACCTGGTGCGGGTATTTCCCTGCAGATTCATTGTATCAGGAAATTTTACAGGGTATGTTCTGAAAGGGCCGTTGCGGGGTTGTTTTTTTTTACCTTGCATGTTAGTGATGACATATATTATACAACATATGTCATAAAAATAGAGGAAATGAGTGAAGAAAAAAAATACGATTCAATTTTATTGACCATGGTGGCTGGAGGAATATTTTTTCTGCCCCAAACCGTATATCCGGAAGTATAAAAATCTTTTTATCCATAAGTAAAAGCAGTTCTGGTATATTTCCTGTGGGAATATATCTTTGTAAAAAAAAATATTAAATCAACAGGAGACAAGACATGGCAAAAGCATTAATAGTTTTCGGTTCAACAACAGGTAATACTGAAGCCACTGCTGATCAGATCAGTGAAGTCCTTGGTGGCAAAGGTCTTGATGTCACATTAAAAAATGTTACCGGTGCAAAGGTGGAAGAGCTGGGGGGTGAGTATGATATCACCATTCTCGGTACATCCACCTGGGGAGAGGATGAAATAGAGTTCCAGGAAGATTTTGAACCATTTTACGAAGATATGGATAAAGCCGATATTAAGGGTAAAAAAGTTGCTGTTTTTGGTTGCGGTGACTCAAGTTATGAGTATTTTTGTGGTGCAGTTGATCAGCTTGAAGCAAAGGTAAGTGAACTCGGTGCGAATATGGTGAATGAGCCATTACGCATTGACGGTGATCCTGGAGATGCTTCCGATGATATTAACGAATGGGCGAAAGAAGTTGCCGGGGCTGTAT
>CAZHPX010000203.1:0-3413 GCA_964534785.1 uncultured Desulfobulbaceae bacterium
CAATACAAAAAAGTGGCACCAAATGGACGGCCAGGTGCAAATCTGTAACCATATTATTATAATACATATTTTTCACTTTATAAGTAAATATTCGGCTTATGCTATGAGTACTATCAAAACCACTGCATTGTAAATATTTGGCAGCGCTTATTATGGAGGTAAGCCAAGCCGATCAGTTAGACGACAGGTATGCTGGGCGGCCTGATCGCCTTTAAGAAGGACTGCTGCCAGATATTTACCGAATATTTACCTTTTTGTTTGCCTGATTGAGTAGTTAGTTGTAACCTGACATGCCTAAAAAAATATTTTGTCAAAAGCATATATTTTTAGAAGTCAGAGTTTGAAAATTCCAAACCCCAAAAACACAACTATGACAGACAGAAAAAAGAGCAAACTGATAGGCTTATCACTTGAGAAGGTGGTCAGAGGGAAGGTGGGCAGGCTGCATTGGGATATTTACCGGTTAAACAGGGCATGGGGTTTTGTTGCAGGGAAACGGGCTGCCGCTCATACTCAGCCCGCCTGGATTCGTAAAGATGTTCTCTGGGTGTATGTCAGTGGTTCCGCCTGGATGCAGGAGTTGAGTTATATGAAACCGGAGATTCTTGCCAGAGCCAATGGCTGTCTGAATTCTGTGGTTCTTGTCGATATCAGATGGCTTCAACAACCAGCCGAGAACATGTCATTGCAGCCGGTGGAACTTAAGGTTCCTGATCGGGTAATTACTCCTGAAAAAGAAGAGAAGTTTCTGCAAATGAGCAAAACAGTGGCAGATTCAGATTGCCAGCAGGCCCTGTTTAAACTTTGGCAGACTTTTCAGAAAAAGATGCACAGGAAACACGGGTGAAACAAGGGATTGGAAGCTACATCGAGAAAACATAAACACTGAATCAGAGCCTTGAATTCTTATGAATATTATTGAGCTTATCGGTAACACTCCGCTGGCGGAACTGACCCGTCTTTCTCCCAAAGCGGAAGTGAAAATTTTCGTTAAACTGGAATCGTCTAATCCGGGAGGTTCAGTTAAGGACAGAATTGCTCTTGCCATGATTGAGGCGGGCGAAAAAAGCGGTGAGTTGACCAGGGATAAAATTGTCCTGGAAGCGACCAGTGGTAACACCGGAATTGGTCTGGCCATGGTCTGTGCTGCCAGGGGGTACCGGTGTCAGTTGATTATGCCTGAGTCAGCCAGCATTGAACGCCGTCGAACTATGGAAGCTTATGGGGCCGAGATTGTCTTGACTTCGGCAAGAAGAGCAACAGATGGGGCAATTGAAGAGTCTTACACGCTTGCCCGTGAGTTTCCGGATCGTTATTATTTGACCGATCAATACAACTGTGAGGCAAACTGGCAGGCTCATTACCGGGGAACTGCTCCTGAAATATGGGAGCAGACAGGGGGAAAAGTTACCCATGTTGTCGCAACGCTGGGGACAACCGGCACTGCCATGGGGTTGTCAAAATGGTTCAGGGAACATCATTGCCATGTGCAGGTTATTGCTGTGGAGCCATTTCTTGGCCATCAAATCCAGGGACTGAAGAATATGATGGAATCATATCGGCCAACTATTTTTGATAAAAAACTTCCCCACGCCATTGTCAATGTGGGGGATGATGATGCCTTTTGTACTGCCCGGGAACTGGCAGGAAAAGAGGGTGTCTTTGCCGGCATGAGCAGTGGTGCTGCAGTATATGCGGCGATTGAACAGGCAGAGATGCTTGACTCCGGGGTTATTGTCGTTATTCTTCCTGATGGTGGTGAGCGATACTTAAGTACCCCGCTTTTTTGCTCAAGAAAAAAAATTGAAGATGGAATTTCCCGGCTCAGGTTCCACAATACAATAAATCGTAAAAAGGAAGAATTTCGCCCCATAAGCGATGAGAGGATTACCTTTTACGCATGTGGGCCAACCGCCTATGAATCACCTAATCTGGCCCATTGCCGCCGATTTGTGGTGGCAGATTTGATGATTCGTTATCTTGAGCTTAAAGAGTTCAGAGTCGACTCTTATATGAACTTCACTGATCTTGATGATAACACCATCAACGGAGCAGAAAAAGCCGGAATGGGGCTGAAAGAGTTCACCGATGGATATATTGAAGAGTTCAGACAGGCTATGGAAACTCTTGGAGTGGGTGAGGCCACAGGATATCCACGGGCTTCGGAACATGTTACCGATATGATAGAGATTGCCCATGAGCTGATTCATAAGGGATATGCCTACGAAAAGCATGGTTCTGTTTATTTTGATATTTCCAAATTCAAGCAATACGGCCGTCTTTCCGGGGTGGATTTAAGTAAAATCCGGCTGGGCAGGACTGTGGACCTGGACAATTACGAAAAAGGTGATCCCCGGGATTTCACTCTTCTTAAACGCTCAACCCTTACTGAGCTGAAAAAAGGGATTTTTTATGAAACCGACTGGGGGCATGTCCGGCCCGGATGGCATATTGAATGTTCTGCCATGTCAACCCGTTACCTTGGTGAGACTCTGGATATCCATACTGCCAGTCAGGACCTTATGTTTCCCCACCATGAGAATGAAATTGCCATTGCCGAGTCCCTTACCAATAAACCACTTGCCAATTTCTGGCTTCATTCCGGGCTGTTGCTGATAGACGGTAAAAAAATGTCAGCGGAAACGGGAAACATTATAACCCTGCAGGAAGTGTTGGACAGGGGCTATACCGGCAGAGAGATTCGTTTTTTTCTTCTTGGTGTTCACTATAGCAAGGCCCTTAAGTTTAACTGGCAGCGCCTGGACTCTGTACGGACGGGATTGCGTCGATTTGATGAATTTACCCGAAAGCTGCTTTGTCTGACCCCGGGCAAGGCTCACCCGGAAGTGGAAAGATATGTTGCCGGTATCGAGAAGATGTTTTTCGCCTCCATGGATGATGATTTGAATATTTCCGGTGCACTTGGGGCATTATTTAACTTTGTCAAAAAGGTAAATTCTCTTCTTGATGTAACCAACCTTGATCTGGATCAGAAAAATATGATACTTGCCTGTCTGGAGCGGATAAACCGTGTCCTTGGCATTTTGCAGCTCACCCGGTGTCAACTGGCACCGGAAGTTGAACTGCTTATCGAAAAAAGGGAAACCGCCAGAGAAGGTAAAGACTGGCAGGCCGCAGATCAGGCGAGAAAAGAACTGCTTCGCCTTGGGGTTGTCATTCACGATACACCCACCGGCCCTGTTTGGAAAATCAGTCAGGAGGCATGTGAGAAATGCGAAAAACCCCATCATCAAATTAATTGATTTTTATTTTTTTAAAGGTTATGTTGCCTTCCCTGTTATCTTGTCTCTGCTGATCAGTTTACCTGATTTTTTATGCAGTCATAAGGTACTGCTTTTAATTTGCCCGTTTTATATATGCGCCAGTAGCTCAGCTGGATAGAGCACCGGCCT
>CAZHPX010000204.1:0-3396 GCA_964534785.1 uncultured Desulfobulbaceae bacterium
AATAACATATTTTCCTCTCTTTATATGCGTTCCCACGCAGGAGCGTGGGAACGAGGGGTTTACAGATTTTTATCGCCCGCAAAAGCGGGCTGCTAACCTGACCTTCTGTCCTCTGATTTCTGACAACTGACTTCTGATAGCTGCAAATCCCCCCAGACCCCCATATTGTCGCCGGCAATCACCACGGCCCCGATCACCCCATGGACATTTCTGACCACCTGCAGGGCCTGCTCAATTCCGCCCGGTTCATCTTTAACCTCGTTACCCAGCCTGGTTGCCAGACCATCAGCAATGGCCGCCGATTTTGCCACAACCACAGCCGCATCTGCATGACCAAAACTCTTTGAGAGCCCTATGGATGCAGACGAAGTACAAACTCCACAACTCATCTGTTCAGGCTGAAGCCTGATACCAACCCGGCCGCTCAACCGGGACTCGCCCGCATAAACAGCAACTGTACACTCCCTGTTTCTATGAATAAAAAGATCACCCCCATTTTCAACAATTACTTCTCCGTATCCCCGTTCAATCAGGTTTCTGCCGACAAATCCGGCTATTGCTCCTGCCACAGTCGCCATTGGACCGACTCCTGCTGCCCGGGCAGCAGTAAGCATTTTACGGACAATGGCCGGTGAGTCGACATCAATGCTCAGGGGAACAAGAGTATGAAAAAAATCAGGTTTTCGTTTAATATACTGCTCTATTTCCATCCTTGCCCGTACAGCAAGAGTCAGAGCCTCATCATCAACCGGCACCGAAGTCAGGATATGCAAATCCGTCTCGGCCAGCCGTACCCGGCTTGCCACCAGGTCAGCCTGAAAAAGATCACGATATGATCGCTGCCAGTAAGAACAAGGTGATTTCCGAATCATATTTTGTAATAATCCTGATATTTACCATGTTGTTTAAATATTTATCACTGTACCTGTTTCTTCAGGTTCCAGTTTACGTTCCAGTTTAGGTTCCTCCTGTCCGGGTTTCTCTGCAGGAATAGCCGGTTTCCGGGGAATAAAATGCTTTTGAATCTCAGGATCACGAATAAACTGGTTCAGTATTTTCCCGCCCTCGGCAAGATATGGGCCGCTTATGGATTGACTAAGTAAAGTATTGCTCCCCGACAGACTTGATGCCAGAAACATATACATAAAAGAACAGATAACCCAGGCTTTTGCCCCCCCGAGAAACATGCCCAGCAGCCGGTCAAACCAGCCAAGCATGGTGAACTCCACCAACTTCCGCATAAAGGCCCCAATCATAATGAATACCAGGGCACTCAGGCAAAATAACAGGGCAAAGGAAATCAAAAATACCAGCTTGGGATTTTCCACAAACGGCTCAACAAGCACCATGGCCTGACCACTGTAACGACCAGCCAGCAGGTACCCGCCTATCAAAGCAAAAAAAGTGGCTAACTGGCGGACAAAACCTGTCCAGCCTCCCCGTACCACGAGAAGTAGAAAGATAACCCCGACACCAAGGTCAAATAAATTTATATCGGAAAACGACATTAAAGACTCCAGTAATGAAAAAGGTTCAAATACTAAACGGCATACCCTGCCTGCCAAGACAAAAACACAATGAAAAACAAAACATAATTGATTATACTCTGCCTGTCGAACAAATTAAACAAATTTGGTCATCTGTGAAAAGTAAGCTCTCACCGGCAGCCGGCAAGAGCATAACCTGAAATCAAAGATAATGAATTCTTTTTTTACCAGCCAGTTCCATACACCCGGTCAATTGACCCTGTATCATCGCATTGAACGAGACAACTGCCTTACTCTCGTTGATATACCTCAGGTTGCCCATATTTTCAAAAATAACAACGAACTTCTCAGCCATTGGCTCAGCCCGGAAGAAAGGCTGTACCTGCACCAGCTCCGTTTTGCCAAACGATACAATGAATGGTTATCCGGCAGAATTGCTGCAAAATGGGGGTTATCCAAACAATGTGGTGAATCATTCCAGCCCGCCGTACACACCATCCTCCCCGATGAACATGGCTGCCCGCAGCTCAGGCCAACCCGGCCTGGTCGGCACATCTCCATTTCCCACAGCCACCAGTTCTGTACAGCATTAACAACTGACACGCCCTGCGGGATTGACATCCAGAAAATCAACCGGCAAATTCTCCGGGTCAAAAAAAGAGTTGCCGCAAAAATTGAAATAGACATGACTGAACTGGCAATTATAGACGACGAAAAAGCCGCCATGACCCTTATCTGGACAGTTAAAGAAGCCGTTAAAAAGAATTGTTTATCAACACGCCCCGGTCTGTTTGAGGCAATCAATATTCAATCCATCCGGAAAACCGGACAACAGACAAACCGCTGGTTGGCAAACTGCCTGATACCCGATACAAACCACAGCCAGGATGTAAATATTATCCGTTTAGATAAGTACATGCTGGCCTGGTCAACGGTTACAAAAAATAAAAACTAAATAAAAATGCCTGAATTACCTGAAGTCGAAGTTATCCGTCGCGGCCTGCAGAAACATCTGCCGGGAAGAACTGTTACCACTATTACCTGGAGCGGGAAAAATTTGCGGATAACCATGCCGTATAAACAACTGCAAGACAGTATCGAAGGAGAAAAAATCCTCACTGTTGATCGGAAAGCAAAATACTTACTGTTGAGGATGGGAAGCGGCAGTGTTCTGATTATCCACCTCGGCATGACCGGAAAAACAGGAATATTCACGGTTGGCCAGGCAAAGGCAAAACACGATCATCTCTGCCTGTCTCTCGACAACAACATGGAAATGCGTCTTAATGATACCCGTCGTTTCGGTTCCGTTGAGGTCTGGCCGCAGGAAACAGCCATTACAGATGAGCGGATTTTTTCAGAGAGTCAAGGAGTTGAACCTTTCAGCCGGGATTTTACCGGTGAACGGCTTGCCAGGATAGCAATAAAAAAAACTCAGTCTGTAAAGACATTTCTCATGGACAGCAGACGCATCGCCGGGGTCGGCAATATATACGCAAATGAAACCCTGTTCAGGGCAGGAATTGCCCCCGATACTCCGGCGGGTAAGTTAAAGCTCAGGCAGTGGCAGGGTCTTGCGGAGCAGTGTCAGCAGATATTATCGGCTGCCATTGAAGCTGGTGGAAGCACTGTTTCAGACTTTATCAACAGCAGCGGCGAACCCGGATACTTTCAATTGCAACTACAGGTTTATGGTAAAGAAAACTCCCCCTGCCAGCTATGCGGGACAACAATCAGAAAAACAATGATTGGCGGTCGGGCAACTTTTTTCTGCCCGGTATGTCAACGGTTACCAGAAGACAGATGACATAAGTCAGAGGACAGAAAGATTAGTTTATTTGTAACTATTCAGGCAGCACCTTGATTTAGCAAAACCACCGCACTGTAACTGTTCAGGGGTGCTTCAGAT
>CAZHPX010000205.1:0-3389 GCA_964534785.1 uncultured Desulfobulbaceae bacterium
AGGTCATGATGCTCCTTGTCCTTGTTGTCTTTTTCATTGGTATTCTTCGCTCATTTTTTACTCCGGAACGAACCCGCAGGTATCTCGCTGGAAAACGGGAGTCAGCCGGTAATGTGATGGCTGCTCTGCTTGGGGCTGTCACCCCGTTTTGCTCATGTTCCGCCGTCCCCCTGTTTATTGGTTTTGTCCAGTCCGGGGTTCCGCTTGGGGTAACTTTCTCTTTTCTGATTGCCGCCCCCATGGTCAGTGAAATTGCCCTGATCATGCTCTATGCCCTGTTAGGGTGGGAGGTCGCTCTGCTTTATGCCGGATTTGGTATCGCCCTGGCTGTGGTCGGGGGCTGGGTCATAGGCAAATTTGGTCTGGAAGAATGGATGGAAGAGTGGGTTCAGGAAGTCCGCAACAGCAAGCAGATTATAGTTGAAAAGAAACTGAATCGGGCAGATCGGATCGAAATGGGCAAAAGGGCGGTTATTGATGTTGTCGGCAGGATCTGGTTGTTTGTAGTGATCGGGATTGGCATCGGAGCCTTTATCCATGGATATGTCCCGGAAGAGTTCATGGCCGGAATCATGGGAGCAGAAGCCCCGTGGTGGTCGGTTATAGCAGCCGTTGTGGCAGGGATCCCCATGTACTCCAGTGCTGCCGGCATGATTCCTGTTCTGGATGCCCTGCTTGGCAAGGGAGCAGCATTAGGAACAGTACTGGCCTTTATGATGAGTGTGATCGCCCTCTCCCTGCCGGAAATAATAATCCTTCGCAGAGTTCTTAAACCAAAACTTATTGCTGTCTTTGTCGGGGTGGTCGGAACCGGTATCCTGGGCATAGGTTATCTGTTTAACTGGATTCTCTGATTTCGACGAAATCAGTATCGGCTCGACATATTTGTCGAGAGTGGGGACTGGTTATGATTCCAACAAATAGAGAGCGACGGGATGTTAATCAGGCATCTCCTTGAAAATAATCAGTAATTTTCATTTTCTACTATCTGGCACATAGGTTGCTATCCTAATGGTGAATACAGGCTGAGCCGAGCGAATGAAATCATTTATTTTCGGCTCTTTAAAGAAGTGCAAAGATAAAATCATCTTAGGGGTAGTAAAATGAAAATTAAAACTATTGTAGCTGTATCATTGTTTGGATTATTTTGTGCCGGTGCTGGTTCTGCTCTTGCAGCAGCCGATAATGTCAACACTAACATGCGGGGTCCGGCTCCTTTTGCTCTATGGGATGCAGATGGAAGCGGTGGCATTGACCAGCAGGAATTTAAGGCAATGCGTGGGCAGCGGCAGGCGGCGGTTCAAGCGGCAGGGCGGCAGGGCAGAAACATGAATAAAGCTGTTCCTTTTGCTCAGATAGACAGTAATGGCGATGGGGTTATAAGTCCGCAGGAGCTGGCCGTGATCCAGGCTGTCCGTTTCCAGACAAGACCAGGTACGAACAGAAGTGGATATGGCATGGCTCGAAAAGGAGGCATGGGGTATCATCAGAATATGGATGCGGAAACCCGGCAGAAATATGATGAATTTCTAATCGCAACCCTTGCTCTTCGCCAGGAAATTGCTGCCAAAAGGGTAGAAAAAAGAACAATTATGCGCCTTGTCAACCCAGATGCAGACAGGGCAGCCAAGCTGACCCGCGAGTCGATAGAGCTTCGCAGTCAACTTATGAAACAAGCCAATCAGGCTGGCGTACCCTTTGGCAGGCATGGTATGGGACATAAGGGGCATGGCGGTGGGAAAAAAGGACATGGAAATGGCCCCCGGTAGAGATTTATTATAAAATAATTTCTGTTTCGTAGTCCAGTTATCATACCTCTGTCAGCCAACGGCTGGCAGAGGTATTTCCCCCTCGTCCCACCGCTCTGCGGTGCAACGTTTCGTAACTTGTTATAATGCGGTTTTTGTTTCACCCACTTCTCTTTCTTGACAGCAGATGGTACATGTTGTACCTTGTGTACATACAACCACAGGGAGGTTAAAATGCCTACAACAGTTTCTACCGCTGATGCCAGGAAAAAGTTTGCTGATATCGTTAATAAGGTTGCTTATGGCAAAGAGTCTATTGTTTTGACAAGACGCGGACAGGAAATTGCTGCTTTGATTTCCATTGAAGAGCTTGAATTGTTGCAACAAATTGAAGATTATATTGATATTGAAGATGCAAAAAAAGCTCTTGCCGATTCTGGTAAAAATATTCCTGCCAAGGAAGTATGGAAGCAGTTGGGTATTTAATCCATGCAATACTCTATTGAGTTTCGCCCTGCTGTTCTCAAAACTTTGAAGCACTTTACCGGGAAAGATTTGATAAAAATTAAAAAGAAAATAGCTGAACTTGGCAATAACTTGCCAAATCCTCATACAACAAAGATGAAAGGAGATAATTCTTTTCATAAAATTCGGTCTGGCAACTACCGTATAGTGTATGAAATCCATGACGATAGATTGGTTATTCTGGTTGTCAAAATTGGGCATAGAAAAGATGTTTACAAGAACCTTCCGAAATCTTAACCGTTCGGCTTGCTGTCTACAACTACTTTTTTAATATTCTTTTCCGCTCAACCTGTTCCAATCCCCCTCGTTCCCACGCTCTGCGTACCCCTCGTTCCCACGCTCTGCGTGGGAATGCATGAAGGTGACACCGCAGAGCGGTGTCACCAGAGCCAATAATCTCAAAAATAACCGACGGATAAATAAAAATTAAAAGCTGGCAAAAATTTGTATTTTGATATTGAATATAATATATCCCCCTCGTTCCCACGCTCTGCGTGGGAATGCATGAAAGCAATTGTTATGAAAAATAAATAAGAAAAAAATATCTCAGGCAAACCATGGCAGAACGAAGACCGCCTCCCCTTGGCAAACTCCTGAAAGAACATAATCTTGTAACCGAGGAACAGATTGTTTTTTCACTCCATGAACAGAAGGCAACCGGTGAGAAAATGGGTGCCTGCTTGATGCGTCTGGGCATTATCACCGATAATGAGCTTGCCGGAGTCCTCGCCAAACAAAGTGATTTACCTTATGTGGATCTTCGTGCCTTTACTCCTGAACAGAACTTGCTGACAAAAGTCCCCCACCGCATTGCCAAACAGTTTCAATTTCTGATTCTTGATGAAGATGAAGATACAAAAGTCCTTCACATTGCTGTTGCAGACCCTTTTTCCACCACTGCATCAGAACAGGCGTACCGAACCACCGGGCAGCAGGTTAGAGTTTTTGTAAGTGGAGAGATGGAGCTGCATAAACTGATCGAGAGGTTTTATTATCTTCTTGAGAATCCGGTTGAGGATGAAATAAACACTGTTGTCGGCAGATTACGCCGTAATCCAGGTAGTAATATTGATGTTAATAAATTGGTGGATGATCTTCTCGGAGTTGCGGTCAGTT
>CAZHPX010000206.1:0-3384 GCA_964534785.1 uncultured Desulfobulbaceae bacterium
ACCGTAATTGGTATCATAGACTTCATCCAGCAGGTTGTCGGCATAGAGGTAGATATCAAACCGCTCTGCCTCATACCCGATTTTCGCATCAACCAGATAAAAGGCATCGGTCTGGTTTTGGTTCTGTTTGTCTGAATAGATTTTATCCTGACCCCTTAGCCCGGCTGTGGCAAAAATACCCCTGTGGTCACGGTAGGTGGCCCCCACGGAGTAGGTGTATTTAGGTGAAAAAGGGTTCTGGTTGCCTGAGTAATCTCCCTGGGCATCTCTGAACTCCTTGAATGTTGAATCTGCCAGCCCAAGGGAGGCATAGAGCCTGATGGCAGGGGTGAGCCGGTAATCTGCATCCAGCTCAATCCCTTTGGTCTCGCACTCGGCGGCATTGTCCACATAGGAGATCACCGAGTCCACGTGGGTGGTGACCTGCTTGTCCTTGATTTTCATGAAAAAGGCAGAGCCCCCACACTGAAATTCTTTGTGATATAGGATTTTAGCCCGGCCTCGTAGTTGGTCATCTCTTCCTTGTCCACCCAGCGCTGATCCAGGCTTGGGGCAAACAGGTAATACCCCCCGCTTTTAGACCCTTTGGAAACAGTGGTATAGGCTGTGGTGGTGTCGGTAACAGCATATTTCAGGCTGATTTTAGGGGCCAGATTGGTATAGGAATGCTCATCATCAGTCCCCAGAAGATCATCATCCAGGGTGATCTCATCCCGGTCCAGCCTGGCGCCCAGAGAGAGGGTCAGATCCTGGATCAGCGCCATGCTGCCGTTGGCAAATACACTCAGGGTACGGCTCTCGGTGCCGTATCTCTGGAACACCATCTTGTTGAGCTTGAGCACCCTGTCTTTGGACATGCGGTCTGCATACACCCCCACCAGATAGTCCACAGGCCCGGCCCGGCCTGGCCCGTGAGCCTGATTTCCTGGGAGATCTCTCTCACATCCATGTCCGCATCCACGTGATAAAATTCAGCAGGGGTAAAATCGGCGTCATACTGGGTGGTGTTGTCCAGGTCCTTAAAAGTGGTGACAGCAGAGAGCTTATGGTTGCCAAAGGCATAGTCTGCCTTAAAGGCATGGGTGACACTGGTGAGCTGATTGATGCCCTGAAGGCCGCTGGCCACCTGGGTTCTGTCCGGAGCTGATCCCATGTTCCAGGTGGGGGCACCGTCATCCTTGTCCAGAATCGTGGAGATCAGGGAAAATTCCAGGTTCTGAGAGGGGGTGAGCAGCAACTGGAGTTTGCCGAAATTGTTCTCTTTGTAATTGTCATGGGTATTGAGGGTGGTATTCCAGATAAACCCGTCTTTTTCATAATGGCGGGCAAAGGCGTTGATGCTGAATTTATCCTTTACCACCGGTGCGTTCAGGGTCATGCTCACCTTTCTTTTGTCGTCGCTGCCCAGACTCAGTCCCACATCCCCCTCAAACTCTTTGACAGAGGGTTTTTTTGAGATGATATTCACCACCCCTGCATAGGAGTTTTTACCGTAAAGAACAGACTGGGGGCCTTTGAGAATCTCAATCCTCTGGATATTTTCAATGGGGATATCATTGCCAAAGGTGTTTACATAGGGCACCCCGTCCACATAAATGCCCACATTTGCGCTTTCCACACCCGTATCAGAGGCAACCCCCCTGATGTAGGCAGACATCATGCCTGTGCCCCCGGCTTCAAACATGGTAAAGTTGGAGGCCTGGTTGGCAAGGTCGGGCAGGTCTTCAAATCCTTCGCGACAATAAACGGTAAGTAATTACGCAATTGTACTAAAGCAGCATGAATCGAAACATCAGAGATGATAGCCGAATTACCAATCGATAATAATACAGTAAAGGTAAAGACAAGCAATAAATAAGACCTCTTCACCTTTTGCTCAACCAGAAGCTTCAAAAGCAACACGGCAATTAAAAAAAGCCAAATTAATTCAAAAGCATTTAAGATGACACCCGGCAGGTGCAAAAGTATAATATTCGCAAAGGGTAGTATCGCAAGGGACATCACGGCCCAAAAGACCCACCTATCAAATATGTTATTTTTCAGTCTTATAGTCATCTGCAATTACACCCGTAAACTTACCGATGTTGCACACGCCGCCCCCAACTCCCGCAAAATCCGTCCACACGCCTTGCCATCCCACAGTGGAATGCCGGAGTCATTTTTCATATAACGCCCCTCTTCAATTTGGGCAATGGATGTTCTGAATAGCTCCCAATCCTCGGCGATTAGAGTATTGGAGCCTTCTTTTATGGTAACCGGACGTTCAGTACTGTCCCGCAAGGTCAGGCAAGGGACACCGAGTGCCGAGGTCTCCTCTTGCAGACCACCACTATCGGTGACCACGACCTTAGCGTTCATGGTGAGAGAGAGGGCATCGAGATAGGAGAGAGGTTCTGTCAGGTTGATTGCAGGGGTGTCTTGCAACCCGGTGTAAAGCCCTGCCTGCTGCAACTGTTTTTTGGTTCTGGGAATAGCAAAAAAGATCATTTCTCTACCAACTGGCTTAGGATTCGGTAAATATTATTACCTAATGTTTTACGACTGAAGCGATCATATGAATCAACAATCCCATTTTTCACAACTCTTGAATAAAGTTCTTTGTCGGTGATAAGCTTGGTAATCTGTTGAGCCAGCTCATCATGATCCCCACTTGTGTACATTATACCATTTTTGCCATGCGTTATAATTTCCGGGATACCACCCGAATTAGCAGCTACAACAGGACATCCTGCTGCCATAGACTCAACAACTACACGACCAAATGCTTCATTTCGAGAACAAACAATAGAAATATCAAAATGCTTAAATATCTCTGATACATTATCCACATAACCAGGCCAGAAAACGCTATTGGATAATCCATATTCAACACAAAGTTCCTTGAGTTCGTCAATGTAATCTTGACTTCCATCACCAACAATATCAAGTCTTATTTGTGGATATTTATGCCTAAGCAAAGGCAAGGTTCTTATAATTTCATGCTGCCTTTTCCCTCGAGACAGGCTACCAACAATACATAGTTTTATTGGCATATCAGGCGAAAGGATTCTTCTTGCGGGTTTCATACTTTTAGGAGCGTCTTTTTTTTCAGGCAACCATCCATTATAAACAACTTCAGATGGTAATCCCCCCAGAAAAACAGAGAACTTTTCCTTTACTGCTGCTGAGTTATAAATTACAAAAGAAGTTTTTTTTCTCACAAAATTATATGACCAAGATGTCCCAAAATCAAAGTCTGCACCCATGTCTTCATGAATAAACTCTCGGATATGCCATACATGTTCTACACCAATAGCCTTAGCCACAATGGCCCCAACAGGTATTGTGAGGTAAGCGCCACATTAAGCACATGTCGCCAAGACCAGCGAGGTCAGTTGCTTTTGG
>CAZHPX010000207.1:0-3377 GCA_964534785.1 uncultured Desulfobulbaceae bacterium
CGATGCACTTGTCGGCATGGACATATATCAGGTTGTTTGGTGTTTTGATCACTTTGCTTTCCTTAAACGCCTTGTTTGTATTTCATGCTTTTTGTCCTTTGTCCTCTGTTCAGGTGCCAGGTACCAGGTGTGCAGGTTAGCTATTCCTGTTACCTGTCCCCTGTCTCCTGTTCCCTATCTCCTGAAACCTGTCCCCTGTAACCTGATTCATCTTTCCGTACATGAAACACAGGGGTCTATACTATTTATAATCATGGTTACATCTTTCACCCGGTTACCGAGAATCATTACTTTCAAGGCTTCCCAGTTGGTATATGTCGGAACTTTCCATTTTATTCTGACAGGTTTCTGGCCGCCATCGGTCTGGAGATAATAGATAAGTTCTCCCCGTGGTGCTTCAACCCTGACGGTTGCTTCTCCGGCGGGGATATGCGGCCTTTTTTCCAGGTATATTCTACCGGGCGGAAGATTATGGATTACTTCCTCAACTATTCTTAAGGCTTCTGTCAAATCTTTCCATCTTGCCATGGCCCGTGCGTGAACATCTCCCTCTTCATAGAGTGAGTCGGCGACAAGAGGTTGATATCTCGCATAGTATGAATATGGTGCTTTAACCCTGACATCATTATTGATTCCGCTGCCTCTCGCCACTGGCCCTGTAACGCCAAGTTTTCGGGCAATATCATTGGGGAGAACTCCGATTCCCCTGGTTCGGGACAAGACCAGATCATCGTTTTCAAAGCGGTTTACCAATGCGGTTATGACGGGCTTGAGGCTGGTAAAAGAGTCAAGAATGAAATCGGCTTTTTTATTGTCCAGGTCATATCTTACCCCGGTCAGGGTGTTGGCACTTATGTCCATCCGGTTGCCCCAGATAACTTCCTTGATATCCTGCATAACCTCTCTTGCGTCCATTATCTCTCTCATTAACCCATGCCGCCCTATCAGATGGGAGAGAAGACCGAGATTGAACAGGTTTGATGCTGTTCTTTTTATTTCTTCGGCAATAACCCTGAGAGCTTCTGCCCGCATGGGAACCCTGACTCCGGCAATTGTTTCTATTGCCATGGCATAGGCCCAGGGGTGAGTGTTGGAGCATAAAGAACAGACCCGTTCGGTCAGGATGAGGTTCTGGAGGAAGTTTTTCTGGGTCACCAGCGACTCCAGGCCTCGATGGGCAAAACCATTGATCATGTCGACTTCAGTAACAATCTGATTGTCATCGGCAGTAAGCTTGAAATATAAAGTTTCTTCTAATTCAGGATGAAATGGACCGATATTTATTGTTTTTGTTTCACCCATTTTCTCCGGTCCCCCCCTTGATGCGTTGCCATTGTATGTCCGATTCTACAAGCCCGGTAGAGGCCTTTGAAAACGGGATGAAATTGTTTAACACTCCTTCTTCAATTGTTTCGTCAAGAAATAATCGTTCCGGGTCAGGGTGTCCGATCAGTTCTAATCCGAACATTTCCCTTATCTCCCTTTCTACCCAGTTGGCACTGCTTATAATGGGGGTTATGGAATCGGTTTTCCTGTCGGTTGTCTGCAGGTAAACATTGATGAGAAGCCCGTCAATATCAAAATGATAGACAATGGTATGACCTTCATCGTTCTGGTATGCTGTTGCCACTATGCATCGACCGTCAAAATGATCAATACAACGGGCGACTTCTGTAATATCTTTCCTGTCCTCAAGGGATATTTTAACCTGTGGATTTCCGTAACCATCTTCCTTGATGGAAAATGAATAATTATTTTTATCTGTCAGTTTGTTCCGGAGGTATTCGTCTATTTCTTCTGTGCGGTTCATGTGTATAACCTTTCAAAAGTCAGTTCTTTTCGGCAATCAGGACACATAATCTCAATGATATCCCCGTGTTCAGTCCTGTTGGAAAAGGTTTTCCTTAAAATGGGGGAAGATGCCCGGATATATTTTTTATCACAGCGATCGCATCTGCTGTATTCTATGCGGGATACTGCTATATGGCTGTACTTTTCATCCTGGGTACGGACAGTGGAAAAATCATCAGTGTTGCGGATGGCTCCGCTTGGACAGTAATAGGCACAACTCCCGCAGTAACAGCAGGAGTTATGCCAGACTGTATGGGTGAAGCCTTTTTCGTCTTCGCTTATCTTTATCGCTCCGGCCGGGCAGACGACCTCACAGGTTCGACATGCTGTGCAGATGGTTGCGTCAACTCTGATTTTGCCCCGAAAGGTTTCCGGTACAGTAAAATCTTTAAATATTTTTTCTGTTTTTTGTTTCTGTTTATTCTGCTTGCCTTTTCCTTCTACCTTTTTTGTAAGAATTTCTATGCCTTTTGCTATTCCTTCGGCTATAGCCTGGGGTCTTGGCGGACATCCGGCAATGGTTACATCAACGGTTGTATATTTATCAACAGGACCGCAGACAGGGTATGAATCCCTGAAAATACCACAACTGACGGAGCAGGTTCCGGCATTAACGACAACAAATGGCTGTTTGATTTCAGAGAGGGTTTTGATCAGAAAAGGTTTACTGCGAACCGTCAGGGGGCCTGTAACAAGGAGCATGTTTGCCTCGGCGGCAGTTGTGGGCAGTTCTATCCCAAATGAAGCCATTTTATATTTAGAGACAAACATCGTGGATACAAATTCCACATCACATCCATTGCAACTGCCGGTATTTACTCTGAAAAGTTTTGGAATCAGCGTGTTGCTCATTTTTTCTCCTGTTATGGCGGAACTATTTACGACTATCCATGTGACCTGTTTTGTTGGCATTCCCTGCTCTGCTTGTATCAAGAAAAATGATAGTGCCTGCGGGTCTGCATTTAAAGAAAATTCCCAATAATGACTAATGGGAGTAGCTTGAAGTAAGGATATATCTGTTTTGAAGGGACATAAACCTACTATGAAATCCATGGAAATGTCAAGCTGTTTGCCGAAAACTCAGCAGCAAGGTAATTATGAGCTTTAGTGATGTTATGTTGACAGAACTCTATCTATAATATAATTAGAATAGGTTCCCTGTTGACGTAACTGATAAGATTTATTGATAGTTTTGTTCGCTTACAGTTAAACGTGCTGGAGGTTTAAAGTTTTTAAGGGGGGTAATAGTTTTCACTTGGGAGCTATATATCCCCCCGTAGCCATTATGTCTGGTAACACCCCCCCTGGGGATAAGAAAAAAGCCCCGGTTCCGACGTTCAATGTAAGTAATGGTTAAACCCACTGTTTTTATGTATCGGGAAAATATCTGCCCACAGGGCATTATGTCCTTATGTCCGGGTTAAGTATAAGCCATGTTTTTAATCGATATTAATATTGATAAACAAGGTATTTCTAACAATTTTCAGTGCTTTTTCGTCACGGATTCAGGTGGTTATCTGATTAAC
>CAZHPX010000208.1:0-2196 GCA_964534785.1 uncultured Desulfobulbaceae bacterium
TGCCCGTGCCATTGAGCAGATTTGTCCCGGTTATCCGCTGGTATATTTTGGTGATATTGCCCGTACTCCATATGGCTCGAAGAGTCCGGAGATTATCAGGGACTACTCTAATCAAAATGCTGATTTTCTTATCAGGCAAGGTGCCAGCCTGATTGTTATTGCCTGCAATTCTGCGGCATCCACTTCTCTTGATGTTCTCCAAAAACGCTGTCAGGTTCCTGTTCTTGATGTAATTACTCCGGCTGTAAATCGGGCCGCAGCCATCAGTAAAAATGGACGAATCGGCGTAATTGGTACCAGGGCGACTGTAAAAAGCGGAGTATATGAACAGGGGATAAACAGGCAGCGGCCGGAAAGCAAAGTCATCAGCCAGGCCTGCCCCCTGCTTGTCTCCCTTGTGGAAGAGGGGTGGTTAAACAGACGGGAAACCAAGATGATTGTTCGCAGTTACCTGCATCCGCTTCGGGGTAAACAAATTGATACCCTGGTTCTTGGCTGTACCCATTACCCACTTCTTAAACATTTAATCAGCCCCCGCATCGGCAGACGCACCCAGTTAATTGATTCATCAGTTGAAGTTGCCAGATCTGTGTCTGATTATTTAAAAAACCATGCAGAACTGGCCGACAAGCTGTATAATCCGAAGCAGAAAAGTCGTTTTTTTGTTTCAGACCTTACGGTAACCGCTGAAAAACTGGCAGTCAAAATCTTTGCCCGACCCATTATTCTGGAAAAAGCAAATGCGTAATTTTTTATCTTTCACCTTGTTTTTACTTTTATCTTTCCTGTTCACCGTTCCCGGGCTGGCAGCTATTCATAAAGATAACCTGGATATATACAGCCAGCATCTTGCAGGATTACAGCAGGCATACAGCGAACTTAATTCCATTACTTTTTCTTTTGAACAGGTAACAAGAAGCGGCAGCCGTTCCCGCAGCGGTTATGGTGATGCAGTTTTTGTTCGTTTACCCGGCTCCGGCAGGACAGGTATAATGCGTTGGAATTATACTTATCCTGATTCTCAAATAATTCTAAATGATGGTAAAGAACTCTTTATTTATACTCAAAGGGATAATCAGTTGATTGTTACTTATGCTGAAGGATTTAATAATGACATAACCTTTGGTCTTTTTGCCGGTGACAAGAGTCTTAATGAAGATTTTATTGCCGGACAGCCTGAAGAACGGTATAGGTTTACCCTTGCTGGTGTTAATCTTACCGCCCTTCGTTTGCTTCCCAGTGAACCTCATCCACAAATAAACTCCATACAGGTCTGGTTTGATGAACATCATCTTATCAGACATCTTGTTCTTGTAGATCATTTTGAATCAATAACGGAACTGACTTTTTCTAATAATGCCGTTAATACCATTGATTCAAATGACAGGCAGGAAATGGAAAAAATTCTGTTTCTTGATCTTCCGGAGGGAACAGAGATTATTCGCCCGTAGGGGCAATTCCCTGTGGTTTTCCTGGTGAGCCAGGGTAAGGCATAAGCTCTTTTATTTAACATTAACATAACAAATAAGCCATGAGTGAAGAACGATTTGCTGATCTGTTTCAGGAAAAATCTGTAAAACAAAAAAAAATCCAGCCCGGAGACCGTATTGAGGCTGTTGTCGCTGATATCCGGGGTGAAAATATATTCCTTGATATCGGCGGGAAAAGTGAAGGGGTTATAAAAGCGTCTGAATTTCAGGATAAAGAAGATGATTGTCCGGTAAAGCCTGGAAACTCAATCAAGGCTTTTTTTGTTGGCCAGCGAAGCGGTGAGATGATTTTTACAACCATGCTGGGCTCTGGTCATGCATCACTTCAAGAAATTGAAGATGCTTTTCACAGTTCTATTCCTGTCCAGGGAAAGGTTACCGGTGAGATCAAAGGAGGATTTGAAATACAGGTTGCCGGTCAGCGGGGGTTCTGTCCATACTCACAGATGAATATTCGCCGGATTGAAAATCCGGAAGAATATATTGGCCAGGTACTCTCTTTCAAGGTCAGGGAATTTGCTGAAGGGGGGCGAAATATTATTCTTTCTGCAAGAGCGATACTTGAAGAGCAAAGGCAGGAACAATGCGAAGAGTTGAAAAAAAATCTGGAAGAGGGAATGCTGGTACAGGGAACGGTAACCTCAATCCGTGATTTTGGTGCTTTTGTTGACCTGGGCGGCATTGATGGTTTGATCCCCATTTCTGA
>CAZHPX010000208.1:2206-3366 GCA_964534785.1 uncultured Desulfobulbaceae bacterium
AAGATAGACTGGGACAAAGAACGAATTTCTCTCAGCCTGCGGGATACCACTGCAAATCCATGGAGCAAAGTGGAAGAAAACTATCCCGTGGGAACAATTCACCAGGGTACGGTTGCCAGATTGGCTGACTTCGGTGCCTTTGTTACTCTTGAGGCGGGTGTGGACGGGTTGCTGCATATTTCCAAACTCGGCAGCGGCCGTCGTATCAACCATCCCCGGGAAGTTGTTGAGCAGGGGCAGGTGCTCACCGTCAAGATAGACGATATTAATTTTGAGAAAAAACGCATCTCCCTGGTGCCGGAGGATTACAGCGGTGACAAAAAAGACAGCTCTTCAAAAGAGGTAAAAGACGAGAAATATATACCACCATCCATGCCTGAATCAATGGGTACTTTTGGTGATTTACTTCAGGCAGAGATTAAAAGAAAAAAATAATGTAACTGTTTAGAAGTGCCCTGTATTTGTTCATTGTAGACTTCGAGCGCAGACTTCGAGCATAGACTTCGTGGGGTGCTGGTGAACGCCTACTCTGTCTTGGAATCGGTTTATGTCCCGGTAGAAAAATAATTTCCGGTATGTTAATTTTTGGTTTTGCGGATGTTTTTTTATCTCTTTTTTTATGTCCCGGGGGCGGAGAAATTCATGCCGGGATAAGATCACCTGCAAGCTCGCAGGTAATCCTCTTTTGTGTGTAACATACAAAATTTTACTGTATTTTTTCCGATAACGGTTTTGCCTCATCAATCAACATGATCGGAATGTCATCTTTTATTTCATAAAAAAGATGACAGGTCCTGCAGATTAGAATATCCCGTTCCTCATTATGTTTGACAGATCCCTTGCATTTAGGACAGGCAATAATTTCTATTAATTCTTTTTTAATCATGGCTGGTGTTTTTCCTCCTGGAAAGGATTCTGAGTGTTGACGCAGATATATAACCGTGTATAAAGGTAGTCTGGAAACTGATGGAACCTGTCCATCATGCATTATTTTAAGATAAATTTCAACTTCTGAGAGAGGAAATTTAAGAGAAATGGGGAAAAGTATTCCGGTTGAACAAGCTGTGGGCATGGTTCTGCCCCATGATGTAACCGAAATTGTTAAAGACAGGTTCAAGGGACGGGCCTTTAGAAAAGGGCATATTATCCGCGAAGAGGAT
>CAZHPX010000209.1:0-3354 GCA_964534785.1 uncultured Desulfobulbaceae bacterium
ATCCAAATGGCCTTCTCTGGCCAGATTTACGCCGATAGGGGTGAGTAGTTACTTTCAATCTATTGCGAAGTTCTGCTTTTTCCTGCTCCAATTTTTCAAGCACAAGAAGCCGGTCATTACGAAGTTCATAATATTTAATAACGGCAAGAGCCTCGAAGGTTTTGCCAAGACCTACACTATCAGCAATGATACAGCCATTATGTTTCTCTAATTTGTCTATGGCACCGAGCACACCATCTTTCCATATAAATTTGTTGAGAGTGACTGTATCGCATGTTGGTTGACTTTTTCTGATTATAACGGATTCTGTTGACATAACATAACAAAATAAGATAGTTAAAATTACCTTTAACTGGGTATCCGCTTGCCTCCAGTAGCCACAACATGTAGTATACCTGCCATGTATTTTGATATGGAGGGGCGGGTTCTGCCCTAATGTCACCGCCGCCCTGCCCTGGTGCCCTGGTGACACCAGGGCGGTGTCACCTTTTTCATCGGTTGCTCTTCCGGCACTCACTGTCCGGCACTCACCGGCTATAGGAAGAATATGGCTGAATAGACTGGTGAGTGCCGGATGGCGTTACACCGCGGAGCGGTGCAACGAGGAGCAGTGCAACCACTACATAGTATGAACTTGAGTTAAGCGGATACCCAGCATCATTTTTTATTGAACTGAATTGTTTTATTTTTATCCAGCAATCAAAAAACATGAAAGGTTTTTTTCAATTGATAAGTTCTTCTGAGCATAGCGATATTTTTGCCGGTTTTTCTCCCCTTGAAACCGAAATAATTTCCATAAAAGATGGACTGGGACGGGTACCGGCAGATGGTGATATGCGTGCAGGCGAACAGCTCCCTTCTTTTTCCCGTGCCACCATGGATGGGTTTGCTCTGCGGGTTAAAGACAGTTTCGGCTGCTCAGAGACAGAGCCGGTTCTGCTTGAGATCATCGGGGAAATAATAATGGGCTCTTCGGGGACGGTTTATACCCTGCAGGCCGGTCAGGCGGTGAGAATCTGGACAGGTGGAGAACTGCCCGTAAACGGGGACGGAGTTGTCATGATTGAACGCACCCGTCTGATAGATGACACCACTGTGGAGGTTTTCCGTCCCGTTGCCCCGGGGGAAAATATCATCAGGGCGGGAGAGGATTTTGAAGTTGATACGATGATTTTTCCAGGGGGCAGAAAAAAGCTCCGTCCGCAAGAGCTTGGAGTTCTGGCCGGACTGGGAACAGCAAAGTTGAGAGTTCATAAACAGGTGAAAGTCGGAATTATCTCCACCGGAGACGAACTTATCTCCCCTGACACCTCCCTTGAGCCGGGAAAAGTCAGGGATATCAACGCCACCACCCTGGCTGCACTGGTAGTGGAAGCGGGTGCTGTTCCCACATGTTACGGAATAGTTGAAGATAATATCGAGCAGATGCTTACGGTCTGTGAGCAGGCCCTGGCAGAGAACGATATGCTTCTCTTGTCCGGAGGCAGTTCTGCAGGAAAGCGGGATTTTACATTGAAGGTTCTGGAAAATATTAGCGGCTGTGAGCTGCTGGCCTGTGCGGCGACGGTCAAACCGGGTAAGCCGACATTGCTGGCACGCAGAAATAATCAGGCGGTCTTTGGTCTGCCCGGCCATGCGGCCTCGGCCATGGTTGTTTTTTACCTTTTTGTCCGTCCTCTGATTCACAGATTTTCCGGCCTTTCCCCGGAGATCGGTCTCAAGCAGACTGTGGCGATGACAGCTCAGCAAATTCCTTCAACCATTGGCAGGGAAGAGTTTGTCAGGGTAAGTCTTGCCTGGAACAAGAAGAAAAAAAATGAACCGCCGCTGGCAACTCCGGTTTACGGTAAACCAGGATTGCTCAGAGCACTGATCAGGGCTGACGGTCTGCTTGTCATTGACAGGGACACGGAAAGAATAGATGCCGGTGCCATGGCCAGGGTTCTTCTGTTCCCGTAATAGAGATCTGTTTTTGGGTAAGCGTTCACCAGCACCCCGCCTTGATCACTTTCATCTGCAGCACAGGTGAACGTCCACGGATTCAGGATTATGTTTCGCAACAATATTGTTAAATATTTTGCATTTCCATACATTTTTGCAATATTTTCCTGGTCGCTCTCCGCGTCACTTATAGTTTTATCTCTGTTGTAACAGTATGTTGTCAGGTTTTGTTGTTTTTGGCCTGATAGTTGCATTTCTTCCTGGAATTATAAGATGTTTGTTTTTTTACTGGCAGGCAGCAAGGGGGTGGCAGTCGTTTTGCTGTCCATTTCTGACCATGCCATTTCCTGGCCGTGATTACTCTGGTTTAGTAGATGATTTGGCTTTAATGCGGGATCGACATTTTCTGCTGGGAAGCCTGCTGCTCTGGCCGTATTCAAGTCCCGGATGGCTCCGTATCATAAGGATAAAAAATAAATGAAAAAAATAGAGGCGATTATCAAGCCGTTCAAATTAGATGATGTCAAGGAGGCTTTGAGCGAAATAGGCATCAAGGGCATGACAGTTTCCGAAGTAAAGGGGTACGGACGGCAGAAAGGCCATGCTGAAATTTATCGTGGTGCTGAATATGTCATTGACTTTATTCCCAAGATAAAAATGGAAATTGTTGTTGATAACGCTGAGGTGGATAAGGTCGTTGAGACGATTATCGAGGCATCCCGAACCGGAAAAATCGGTGACGGCAAGATATTTGTCATGCCGGTTGAAAAAATTATTCGTGTTCGTACCGGAGAAACGGATAGCGAGGCTATTTGATGCCCTATCCGTTGCGAGCTGCACGGGAAGCTCTTGAAACCCTCTGGAGTCAGGGGTTACGGGGGCATGAGCTTCTTGAGCGACACACTGAACTGGCGGATGATTTCATTATTAAACAGTTTGCCGGTTCAACCGCTGTTGGTAACAGTCGCGGCAGGATAGCTGTTGTTGCCCTTGGTGGTTATGGCAGGGGAGAATTGTATCCGTTTTCTGATATAGACCTGCTCCTGCTCCATGACCGGGCTGCCGCAAAGTATATGCAGGAAGTGGCGGAGTCCATCCTCTATCCTCTCTGGGATGGGGGTTTTGAGGTTGGCCATTCGGTGCGTGGAATTAAAGATGCCATTGGTTTTGCCAAAGAAGATTTTTTCTTTAAAGTCTCCCTGCTTGATGCCCGTCTGCTCACCGGTTCTGAATCTTTGTTTAAAGATCTGCTGGCTCGTTATCAAAAAAAGATAGTTAACGGTAAACGAGAACAGTTTGTGGCGACCATGGAGCAGTTTCGGGCTGAGAGACGGAATAAATTTGGTTCACATGCTTTTCTTCTGGAACCTCATATAAAAGAGGGTAAGGGAGGAATGCGGGATATCCAGGCCA
>CAZHPX010000210.1:0-3352 GCA_964534785.1 uncultured Desulfobulbaceae bacterium
CCAGAGTATGGTTCCCTTGAAATCGCTTATTATCTTTGTGAAGATAGAGCTTGCCTCAGCATCGAGATGAACATCAGCCTCGTCAAGAAGGATGACCTGCGGGTTGCCTGAAATCGCCCTCGCCAGGCTGATCTTCTGTCGTTGACCAAAGGATAAATTATCACCCTCTTCAGTTATCCGAGTATCCAAACCTTGGGGAAAGGTTTTAATTATCTCATCAATACCACATAGCTTCCATATCCTTTCCATCTCTTCTTCCGAGACATCAGGGCATCGGTAGATCAGGTTTTTCTTAAGAGTGCCGCGTAAAAGAGGAAGGTCAGGGCTGACCATGCTGATTGTCCGTCGCACAGAATCCTGGTTATGTTTAAAAATATCCTGTCCATCAATAAATATTTCCCCTTCATCCGGCTCGATCAGCCCGGCTATCATAAACAGGAGGGTTGACTTTCCGGTACCATTTCCACCTTTGACAATAATATTACTGCCTGGTTTGGCGGTTGCATTTATATCATGGAGGAGACCGTCTAATTTTACACCTTTAATCTCTATATAACCCGGACCCGGTTTCAGCTCCGGCAGAGAAGATCTTGCCGCCCGCTGCCTGGGAATATTGATAAAATCCTCAATCTTTTCGACCGATATCCTTGAGTCCTGCCAGTATTCATAAATGCGGCTTAAATCCCGCAGAGCCGGGGTTAACATGCCGACGATGGTCATTGCCGCAACCACTGTGCCGGGTGTTGTTTGGCCAAGCCCTATTTCGCGGGCCCCGGTAAGCAGCACAACTGCTCCGGCAAGAGCTGTGATTGTCAGGGTGGCACCCCGTATCTGGCCTATTTTTTCCGCTCTTTTGATCTGGGCGGTTACAAGTCTTCCGCTTTGCCGGCTGACCCGTCTGGTTTCCCGTCTCGTCTGTCCAAAAACCTGGACAACAGCCATATTGGAAATTTTTTCACTTATATTGGTGGCAAGATAGACTCTTCTCCTCCGGCTTTCCCTGGTTGTGTCCCGGATGGGTTTGCCAAGGCTCAGGCAGTAGACCGCACCCAGTCCAAGGACAATCCCGGCGGCAAGTGCCAGCCGCCAGTTAATAAAGGCAAGAGCAGTCAGGGAGCAGAAGGTTGATATGCCAGCGACCAGCAGCCTGACCAGCCCTAGGCTGATCCAGCGTTTCAGGGCGTTAAGGTCACCGATAAATCTTAGCAGAACTCCTCCCCGGCTGCGTTGCTGGAGGGTTCTTAAGCCAAGGCGGCTCATGTGGCGAAAAAGCATCATCCTGATTCGATGGATATAATTCTGACCTATCTTTTCAGCATCAATTCTTTCCCGTGTAAGCAGCCATCCCAGCATTATGGCAAATAAGAAGAGACCTGCCCCTATCTTCAGGATCATGATATTGTCAGCCACCCCGTCGTTGACAATAAGTTTGTCAAATCCCATCCGGATAATCAGGACTGTGCCGATTGTTGCAAAGGCCTGGGCAAAACCGTTACAGGCCAGGCGGATAAAAATAGGGGTACTTGCTTTGTTGAATATCGAAGGTATCCGTCGCATCTCATGTCCTTTTTATCAGGTACACTGTCAGTCTTTTGTTTCTGTTGGTAAAAATTATGCTACTGCTGCAAGCGGCGGGTTGATAACTCCCAATTCCAGCATGGCCTCCGGAAACCATTTTTTTAAATAGTTGATTACGGAAGGTCTGTTCAATGCCCTCTTTCCCAGGACCGGAATATTTATTATCTGTTCCACTTCTCTGCTGGCAAGCGGTGCAGCCGTCAAGGCCCCGGAAACGGCAAGAAGGGAAATATCCGATTTTCTCTGCATCCACTCCACACCTGCTGTTGCCCCTAATGCTTCTCCGGCAGCAAATATCAGACCATCCACTCTTGCCGAGAGAAAACCTGAGGTGAGTAACTGTGCGGTTTCCTGCTGATACAGTCCGTCTGCTATTTCAAGAATCATGACATCAACCCCGGCATCGGTCAGTTCATCAGTCAGGATGGCAACGGTTTCTTCAATCTGCTCAAACGGGATGCGGTAAGTAGACGGGTGTCCGGCATCAATAAAGTCAAGAACCCTGACTGCCCCTGAGTCGGTAAAAAGCCAGGGGTCGCCGCCTGCACCGGTTCCGGTAAGTTTGGCTGCCCCTACTTTTAAACCATAGGCTGTGAGTCCTTTGATTAGACAGGCGGCAGTGGTTGTCTTGCCGGAATTCATGCTTGTGCCGGCAACGGCTATTGTTAAAGGTCGTTTTTTTGCTGTTTTCTGTCTTTTAATGGCAAACTGACTCAGATTCATGATCCTGCCGGTTTTGTCACCAAGAAGACCAAGGGGTTCTATGATGGTGGGGGGGGTTATATTTGTGCTTTTACTGCGGAGCCTGGAGGCAAGCCCGCCGGCAGCCACAAGATGACATGGGGCAAGACTCCTGGGGACCGTGCCTTCATACTGATCAGGGGCATACCGGTTACCATAAGCGACAATGATTTCATCACCGGGAAAGATATGAGCCCGGCGACCGCTGGTAAGCTGCAATCTGGTCTGCCGACCTATTTCCATAACCCTTGCCAGAACAAGGTCACCTGATTTCGGGATTGCCTTGAACTGTAAAGAGCGGCAGGAAGAGAAATCAACCCGGCGGGTTGAGTAAGCGGTTTTTGCGTTGTGAATGCGATTTTCAATATTTTTTGTCTCTGTTTTTGTTTCTGTAACAATTTTTTTAATCTTCATTGTCGTCTCTCCTTTGAACTTTTTGGGTAGCTGCCGTAACAATTACGACCTTTACCTATGACAACGAATGAAGCGCATGTTTTATTCCATTTTTTTTTATTTTTTTAAAATAACAGCGGTGATGATGCGAAATGATGAGAGGTATCTGCTGGTAATGCGGTGATTTTTCCTCGTTCCCACGCTCTGCGTGGGAATGCAGGGCAACCGGATTGACAGAAGTAAGGTATAAATGATGAGAGTTCTCGCTCCCATGCTCCAGCGTGGGAGCGTAAACCGGCTCATAAAGCATGGGAAGAAGCCGATACAAGTTCATTGGAGTAGGTCAAACCACTTCATGACGCTAACCGTACTTCACTGGATACCTGTGTTTACCAGACCGGAAACGGTGGATATTGTACTATCAGAATCCCGCTCTGCGTGGTTATGTTGATCGGCCAGAACACTGGCGATACTCCAGTAGGGGTAACAGGGGATGCTTGCGGTGTTACGGAACTGGTGAGGCAGGTATTGAGGCAGGTATGCATTCCCACGCAGAGCGTGGGAACGAGGGGACGCAGAGCGTGGGAACGAGGGGTTTACCCCAATCAATCAAGAACAGATTCAACAACCCTGGCCAGTT
>CAZHPX010000211.1:0-3343 GCA_964534785.1 uncultured Desulfobulbaceae bacterium
CTTTTGTTTAAGAGCTTTTACTGCGGCAAGTATTGCCCGCAAAGTATCGTTATCAGTATCGCGCAAAGATACATTTGCCTCTTCGTGTCCCTCTTCGGCACATAGAGCCACTGTATAACAACTGGTTCCGCCTCTGATTATCTTAAGAGCCAGATTGGCCTGATGGCAGTGGACACCGATAAAAACACCAACATCAATTTTATTGAACCAGATGGTGAGATTCGGGTGATTAGGGTTAATCTCCACTTCCGGATTAATCATAGGGTATTTTGGCCGATAATCCGGCATGGGGATAACCTTGGCACCGACTTCCGCCGCAATCTCACGAATCAACCTGCCTTTTTCCCGGGCATAGTCATGGGTTCTCCACAGCAGAAGCGGACCCGGGAAAAAGGTTGGCACCTTCGCCCCCACCAGTTTCTCTGCAATACGCCCTATCGCCTCCTGTCTTTCAACATGTCTACCTTCTATCATTGCCTTGCCCGGACCGGCCAGGGTAACCCCCTGCATGGCTGCAGCCGGCGGCAGATAGCCTTCAGGACCCTGCAGCACTTGATATGCTCCCATGTTTTATCCTCCTGGTTTTGTTTTAGAGTCCCACATTTGGAATTATGTCATCAAAAACAAAAAACAAAGATGAGACAAGGTTATATATTGTCAATTACTTCGTGATTACCCCGTGGCACCGCTCTGCGGTGCCACGGAATTTCACTTCCATCGTGATAGCAGACAGTGCCAGTGCAGTGTCACCGGACACCGGAATAAGTAACAGCCGTAGAGCATCCGAGGTCGCGTGACACCGCACTGGTGTAACGAGGGTAAATAGCGATGTAACGCTAATAAAACCATCACGCTTCCAAATCCCGCCGCATGGCCATATCATAAAGAACCCGTTCCTGTTTTTTATTGATTCCCAGGGCATCGCGTTTCTTCTCAATATGTTCCATCATCAGATGTGCCATTTGAATCGGGTCTTCTTCAACAGCCCATTTACCACCGTATTCATTTTCAATCTCATTACAGAGATAATCGGTGACCACTTTACTGCCGGATGTGGGAAAAGTACGCCCAAATACAACCAGCAAACCGCTGCCCACGTAATACTGACCAATGGCAAGGGCCTTTTCACTCATCCATTCCGGAGCACAACCAGCCGCCGGTAAATCACTTGGATCATCACCAAGCCCCCCGGTAAGCACCAGTTCCGTAACCCCGACCAGCATACGACTGTTATCAACGCACGAACCTCGATGAAGAGCAGGCGGCATGCCAATAGCCTCGCACACTTCCTGCAACCCGGGACCGGCGTACTTTTTGGCAGCTTCAGGCCGCAACAACCCTGCCCGCCCGCATTCAGTGGCAGCACACCCGGTTGCCACCACCATCACATCATTTTTGATCAATTCCTTGGCGACAGTAACAATATCATCACCTGCATGGGTACGGGGACTGGAGCAGCCGACAATAACACCAACGCCACGGATCCGGCCATTGATGATATTTTCATTCAATACCTTGTATGAGCCGCGAAACCTGCCGCCCAACATATACTTGACACTCTCAAAGGTAAAACCAACCACTACCTCTTCTTTATTTTCCTTGAGAATAACCTCGCCCCGTTTGGGAAAACGATCAATAGCTCTACGGATAATTTTTCTTGCCACTTCCAACATATTATGATGATGAACTGAGATATGTGTGGCTCCGGGAATTTTAGCCCGATCAGAGGTGGTAATAACTTCAGTATGATAATGTTTGGCAACTTCCGGCAAAGACTGCATGATACATTGAATATCAACCACCATGGCTTCAACAGCACCGGAGGCAATAACTATCTCCTGCTGCACCAGAGTACCGGCAACCGGAATACCGTGGCGCATGATTCCTTCAACACCTGAACAGCAGACCCCCACCATATTGATGCCGGTGGCTCCGACTTTCCTGGCGGCTTTGATCATTTCATCTTCATCGGCAACCATGGCCATGGCCTCAACCAGCAGCGGATCATGACCGTGGAGGGTAATATTTACCTTTTCCCGTGATAACACACCAATACCCACATTTACAGATGAGGTAATGGGAACCGGGGCTTTAAACATTATATCCTGCAGACCGGTGGCAACGATGGAACCACCCCAGCCATCGGAAAGAGCACATCTTGTTGCCTGATGAATCAGGTCTCGAAAATCCTGATCATTCCCCATATTGGTACGATGCATAAGCTCTACAATTTCCCGCTGAAGACCACGGGGTTCTACACCAAGCTTTTTCCATAACTCCTGTCGTTTTGCAGGAGCCCGACGCAGGCCATAGATAGGCCCATCAAGACGACCGAATTCAACAAGAACCTTTTCACCAAGTTCAATGGCAACCTCGTTCTTGTCCCTACCCTCAAAGACAATCTCAAACATATTTGCCATGGTGCGTAATGCCTGCAAATCTTTAATTTCAAAATCTGTCTCCCCTTTGGCAGTGGCAAGAAAACCAAGGGCAACATCCATGGCATGGTCTATATGAGCCGCAGAGCCAGCCGCAACCATGCGGGCAAAGTTCCGGGCCGCCACCGTATCGGCGGTGGCACCGCAAATACCAATGGTATCAGGAGCAGCTTCAATAATCATGCAGGGGCCAAGAGAACAGATACGGCAACAGGTTCCCCCCATACCAAAAAGGCAGGTCTCAATGGGCCGTTTGTTCATTCTCTGGATATATGTATCTACTCCTTTTTCCTCTGCTTTTGCAGAAATATCCATGCAGACATCACATGCAATACCTTTACAGTTAGATAAAGATTCCCTGCTTTTTTTTGTCTTTGTTGTACTCATTTGTTACCTCCATGAAAGAATATAGCCCCATCCGTAATATGATGGATGCTGCCGCGAACTATTTATCTGATACCTGAATATTGCAAATAAAGTATACTTGGCTTGACCCTGATGAACAGTGATGAATGTCAAAAAGCATGATGAATATAGTAACCTGCGGGCAAAAAAATAAAGATACAATTGATAACTATTATCATGTACGCCTTGAGCTACAAAGATAACAGCATAACATCTTAATATAAAAAGACAATCTCTCAACTTTTTTAAAAAAAGAACCGATCAATCTATATCAGGATATTATGCAACAGATAAGATAAAAATAAAGATTACGAAAAAATTGTTATCATATTTTTGGTCTAATGTCCAGAAAAATACATGATACAGGATTGCGATAGATATTGGCTCATCTTGCGTATTATTGTTATCGTAGTTGCAAATGCAACACAAACGAGAGACATTGATTAGTTAGTGTCCGTACAGCCTCAAGTAACAATTTGATTTTACGATAAAAAACTATA